>CANKUB010000011.1 GCA_947486575.1 Betaproteobacteria bacterium
CAACGCTAAGAGTCTGCTTGGCACCGGCGAAAAAGTACAGCGATACTTACGGCAAGTCTTTCAATTCATTCAGATTATTGGCGGGAACCCTTGCGCTCCACCGCTTCTATTAATCACCTTGAAAGGGCTGGCTTTTAGAGTCTAGCCCGGCGGCACGCGTGGCATGCAAACAGCGGCGGGAATACGCCGCTGTTTCTTTTTTAGCATCGCTCTGCCATGCGCAAAAATGTTGCTCGCCTCAAAGCTAAAACATTCTGATGAAACTTGAATTGCGCCGTATTTCGGTGGTTGCTTCGCCGATTAAGACTATCGCCGATGCACCAGAATACCTGCTCAATACAAGTGATCTAATTCAACCGGAACCGTTCAACATGATCAACGCGGGGTTTGAGCAAGTGCAGGGCGGCTGGCAAATGGCGCACGATCAGCAGACGTCTGAACAAGCGTTCCTCGCACGCTATCTTGAAATTCACGCGGCGCAGGCGTGCGGTGTGCGCGACGAACTGGATCGGCTGCGCGGCCTGATTGATGACGCTTACGAGCGGTTGATGGAAAGTTTTGACGCCATTGGCGCACTGGCCGATCAACGCGGCGACACGTTGCCCGCAATTAATCAAAACATCGCGCGCGCCGTGGGCAATGCCGTGAGCGCGCTGCAATTTCAGGATATGGCGACGCAACTGTTGGGCCATACGGTACAACGCATCGAGGTGCTTGAGCGCATTACGCAATCGCTGGGCCGCATGCCGCAGGCGTCGGTGGAAGAATTAACTGAATTACTGGGCCCAGCCGGTTGCACGCGCAGATCTGGGCCGGTGGAGCAAGCCAGCATGAGCAACGGTTCCGTCGCATTATTTTGATTCTTAATCAGTGATATACGGTGCAGCGAATGGCAAAAACAATACTCGCAGTAGATGACTCAGCTTCGATACGCAAAATGGTCAATTTTACGTTGAAAGGTGCGGGCTACAACGTGGTTGAAGCGGTGGACGGGCAAGACGGGCTGGAGCGCGCCAAGGCGCAGAACGTCAATCTCGTACTCACCGATCAGAACATGCCGCGCATGGACGGGCTTACGTTAATTCGCGCGCTGCGCAACATGCCTAACTACAAGAACGTGCCGATTCTGGTGCTCACCACTGAATCCAGCGCCGAGATGAAAGTGCAGGGCCGCGCCGCCGGCGCAACCGGCTGGATGGTCAAGCCATTCGCGCCACAGGGTTTGGTGGACATCGTTAAAAAAGTCATTGGCTGAGCCAGCGAAGGACGCAAACATCATGAGCAACGATTCCATCCTGGGCTGTGACTTCGATATGACCGAGCTCCACGGCCTGTTCTTTGACGAGGCCACGGAGCATCTGGA
Source organism: Betaproteobacteria bacterium (assembly GCA_947486575.1). Lineage (GTDB taxonomy): Bacteria > Pseudomonadota > Gammaproteobacteria > Burkholderiales > SG8-41 > UBA5216. The sequence continues at coordinate 1,364 of CANKUB010000011.1, forward strand.
CGCCATGGAAGCGCTGTTGCTAGGCATCGACCCCGCCACCGCCGACGAAGAACAGTTGAACGCGATTTTTCGTGCAGCACATTCCATCAAAGGCGGTGCAGCGACGTTTGGGTTTAAAGACATCACCGAGCTTACGCACGAGATGGAAACGGTGTTCGACCGCGTGCGCAAAGGCCACATGCCGCTATCCACAGAACTGGTGGATGCGTTTCTCGCGTCAGGCGATATGCTGAAATCCATGCTGTCGGCGACCAAGGGCGACGGCACGGCAGTCGATACGACTGAAGTCACTGCGCTGTGTGTGCGGCTGCGTGTATTTCTTGATCCTGCGGCAGCCAATGCACCCCCAGCGCAAGCAGTTGCCACTGTACCTGCCGCCAATGCAAAACCGTTTCTGGAGCTGGTGTTCGGCCCGCTGGATAAAACATTCAATGCGGCGTCGGTCGATAGCGTTGTAGCGGACTTGAAGGATTTTGGTGCCGTAGAAGAAATTTTTGCGCCTTCGCCAGAGGCCAGTGCGAAAGGTGGTCACCGCAAGAAAAAGGCCCTGCTTGAACGGCGCTTTCGCATCGCCACCGAAGTCAGTGCTGCGGATTTATCCGATGCCATTGCTTTCATGGCCGATCCCGAACGAGTCAAAGTGGTGATACCGCCAGCGGCAGCCGAAGCCATTGCGGCGCCAACAGCGCCCGTTGCCGAGCCCACTGCGCCCGACGACAGTAGTTTCGGTTTGTTCGTGGATTCAGCGACTTTGCCGGTGAATCAGCCACAGCCCGCAGAAGCCAAAAAATCTGTCGGCAAGGTTGTCGAGATCAAGAGCGCTGCCAAACCTGCGGCTGTGCAAGGCGGGGCCGATGCCACATCCATCCGTGTCAGCGTGGAAAAAGTCGATCAACTGATCAACTTGGTCGGCGAATTGGTGATCACGCAGGCCATGCTGGCGCAGACCGCCTCCAAAGCGGATCCCGTGCTGTACGAATCGTTGCTCAATGGCTTGGCAACACTCGAAGGTAATACCCGCGAATTACAGGAAGCCTCGATGTCAATCCGCATGATGCCGATGTCCGTCGCGTTCAGCCGCTTTCCGCGCGTGGTGCGCGATGTGGCTGCCAAACTGGGCAAAGAAGTTGATCTGATTACCAGCGGCGAAGGCACCGAACTGGACAAGGGGCTGATTGAACGCATTGTTGATCCGCTAACGCATCTGGTACGAAACAGTCTCGATCACGGACTTGAAATGCCGGATGACCGTGTGGCCAAAGGCAAAACGCGCAAAGGCACGATTACGCTACGGGCCTACCATCAGGGTGGCGCGATTGTGATTGAGGTATCGGACGATGGACGCGGCCTGCATCGCAGTAAAATTTTGTCCAAGGCGAAAGAACGCGGCTTGAACGTTTCGGATGCGATGAGCGATTCGGAAGTGTGGCAACTCATTTTTGAAGCAGGCTTTTCCACCGCTGAAGTGGTGACCGATGTGTCCGGTCGCGGTGTCGGCATGGACGTAGTGCGCAGAAACATTCAAGCCCTTGGCGGACGTGTGGAAATTCATTCGACTACCGATGTAGGCACGCGTATTTCGATCAAGCTGCCGCTGACGTTGGCGATCCTCGACGGCATGTCGGTGCGCGTAGGCAAAGAGGTCTTCATTCTGCCGCTGTCCTACATCTGCGAATCGCTGCTGCCGGCCGATATTAAGCTACGCACGATTGTCGGGCGCGGCCAGGTGATCTCGGTGCGCGGTGAATATCTGCCGGTAATTTCGCTGGCCGACGCCTTTGGCATGCGCGGACAAGCGGAAAAACAGGGTCAGGGAATCATCGTGATTCTCGAAGCCGAAGGCGGCAAAACCGCCGTGCTTGTGGATGAACTGGTCGGCCAGCATCAGGTGGTGATCAAGAGCCTCGAAACCAATTACCGCAAAGTCCCCGGTATTTCGGGCGCAACCATCATGGGTGATGGACGCGTAGCGATGATCGTGGATGTCGCGCATGTGGTGAGTCTCGCCAACAGCCGGGTGGAAAAAGTCGCTTAGCGGACGTGGTAGCCGCGGCTACCACGCAGCAACTCTCATAACCGTTTTACCAGAATAGGAGAAAGCAGCATGAGTTTGCAAAGCACAGTTAACAGGAGCGATAGCACCGGCTACTTGGGGCACGGCTCGCAGACAAACGAATTTCTGACGTTCTGTCTAGGCACCGAGGAATACGGCATCGAAATACTAAAGGTGCAGGAGATTCGCGGATGGGAGCAACCCTCCATGATCGCGAACTCACCGGAATTCATCAAAGGCGTTATCAATCTGCGCGGCACCATCGTGCCGATCGTGGATATGCGCATCAAGTTTAACTTGGGAAGCGCGGAATACAACCAGTTCACTGTGGTGATCATTCTCAACGTGGCCGGGCGCGTGGTCGGCATGGTGGTTGACAGCGTATCCGACGTGGTGATGCTGCCACAGGATCAGATCAAACCTGCGCCGGAATTCTCGGCGGGACTCGACACGAGCTACATCAACGGCATCGGCACTTCGGGTGAGCACATGCTGATCATGATGGACATTGAACAACTGATGCTCAGTCCACAGATGGGATTAAGCAATCCTGAAACCGCTCACTAATTTCAATCATTCTACTTAACGTAATTCATCAGGAGACGAATCATGACAGTTCAGAAGAAAGCAAAAGCAACCAAGGCGCCGCAAAAGTCCAAGAACGCAAAGAATAATCTGGTCGATATAAAAGGCCAGCTCGCCGCCATCAGCAAGGCTCAGGCGCTGATTGAATTCAAACTCGACGGCACGATAATAACGGCGAACGAAAAATTCTGTGGCACGCTGGGGTACCCGCTGGAAGACATTCAGGGCAAGCATCACAGCATGTTCTCCGAGACTTCATACACCAGCAGCCCGGAGTATCGCGCGTTCTGGGAAAAACTCGGCCGCGGTGAAAGCGAAACAGGCCAGTACAAGCGCCTGGGCAAAGGCGGCAAGGAATTTTGGTTCCAGTCAACCTGCGTGCCGGTACTCGGCACCGATGGGCGGCCAACGAAAATCATCGAACTCGCAACCGACATTGCCGCATTGCGCGCTGAACTCGAAGAAGTCCGTGACGAACTCAAGGTTCGCACAGACATCATGAACGTAACCAGCATCGTGTCGGAAGCCGATCTCAAGGGCGACATTGTTTCGATCAACGATAAGTTCATTGAGGTGTCGAAGTATTCAAAGGAAGAGTTGCTGGGCAAACCGCACAACACTACGCGTCATCCCGACATGTCGAAGGAGACCTTCAAGAAGGTTTGGTCCACCATCGGCCACGGCGAAATCTTCCGTGGCGTGATCAAGAACCGCGCCAAGGACGGCAACCCGTATTACGTCGATGCGGTCATTGCGCCGATACTCGGCAAAAACGGCAAGCCGCGCAAATACCTCGGCGTGCGCTACGACATTACCAAGGTCGAATTGGAGCGTCAGGACGCCACCGGGCAGCTAGCTGCAATCAGTAAAGCGCAGGCAGTCATCGAGTTCTCGCTCGATGGCAAGATATTGAAAGTAAATGATAATTTTCTGGCGGCGCTGGGCTACACGCTGGAAGAGATCAAGGGTCAGCACCATAGCCTGTTCGTGGATCCGGCCTACCGCTCCACGAATGAATACCGCATGTTCTGGGACAAGCTCGGGCGTGGTGAATTTGACGCTGGCCAATATAAGCGTATTGCTAAAGGTGGCCGTGAAATCTGGATTCAGGCTTCCTACAACCCTATTTTCGACGAAATGGGCCGTCCGTTTAAGGTGGTGAAGTACGCCACGGATATCACCACAGAAAAGATGAAGGCAGCCGATTTCGAAGGCCAGTTGAACGCGATCAGCAAGGCGCAAGCTGTGATCGAGTTCACGATGGAAGGTAAGATATTGAGTGCGAATGATAATTTCTGCAATGCGCTTGGCTACACGCTGAACGAAATCAAGGGCCAGCACCACAGCCTGTTCATTGATCCGGCCTATCGCGCCACGGCGGAATACCGCATGTTCTGGGAAAAGCTCGGGCGCGGCGAATACGATGCCGGCCAATACGCGCGCTTGGGCAAGGGCGGCAAGGAAATCTGGATTCAGGCTTCCTACAACCCGATCATGGACATGAACGGCAAACCGTTCAAGGTGGTCAAGTACGCTGTCGACGTGACCGAGCAGGTCAGGGCCACTGCAGCGATGAAGCTGGCGGTCGAGCAGACGCAGGACGTCGTGGAGGCCGCGAAAGTAGGCGACCTGACGCGCCGCGTGCCGTTGGAAGGCAAGTCGGGAATGATCATGGCGCTCGCTGAAGGCATCAACGGTGTCATGCAGACGACCGAAGCCAGCATGACCGACCTGGTGCGTGTGCTGGGCGCGCTCTCCAAGGGCGACTTGACCGAGAAAATCGCCACCGATTATCAGGGCACCTTCGGCAAGCTCAAGGACGATGCCAACATGACGGTGGACAAGCTGACAGAAATTGTCCGCCAAATCAGGGAAGCTAGCGAGACCATCAAGACCGCCTCGGGGGAGATATCCCAAGGCAACACCGACCTCTCGCAGCGAACCGAGGAGCAGGCGAGTTCGTTGGAAGAGACGGCCAGCTCGATGGAAGAGCTGACCTCGACGGTAAAGCAGAACGCCGAGAATGCGCGCCAGGCCAACCAGCTCGCGGTCAGCGCGTCCGACGTGGCGGTGAAGGGCGGTGGTGTGGTTAAGCAGGTGGTCACCACCATGTCCGGGATCTCCGAGTCCTCCAAGAAAATCGCCGACATTATCGGCACCATCGACGGCATCGCGTTCCAGACCAACATCCTAGCGTTGAACGCCGCAGTGGAAGCAGCGCGTGCGGGTGAGCAAGGCCGTGGATTTGCGGTGGTGGCGACGGAAGTACGTAATCTCGCGCAACGCTCGGCCAATGCTGCCAAGGAAATCAAGGGACTGATCGGCGACTCAGTCGACAAAGTCGGCGCTGGCACCAAGCTGGTGGACGAAGCGGGCCAGACCATGGACGAGATCGTCAATTCGGTGAAGCGCGTAACCGACATCATGGCCGAGATCACCGCAGCATCGCAGGAACAGAGTTCCGGCATTGAGCAGGTGAATACGGCGATCACGCAGATGGACGAGGTGACGCAGCAGAACGCGGCGCTGGTGGAACAAGCTGCGGCGGCAGCCGAGTCGATGCAGGAGCAGGCAGGCACCTTGGTACAGACCGTTGGCACCTTCAAGCTGTCTGATGCGCTTTATACCGCTGTACCGGCGGAACGCCGCACACCGGGTCGTCCGGCCAATGTATCGCGCCTGCCTGCCAAGCCTGCTGCACGTGCCGCGCAACCCGCAGTACCGCGCAAGGCCGTGGCCGCAAATGGCAGCGCGTCGCGGGCAAAAGCCGTGGGTGTCGAAGATAATTGGCAGGAGTTTTAAGCGTCTGATCCGTACCCTCCCGCAATCTGCGCGAGCAATGATGGTCCCCTCCATCGCTTGCGGGAGAGCATGATGATGCAATGGCTCCCTACCTTGCGCGCAGTTTGCGCGGGGCAAGGGCGCACTTGTAGCAGAGCAGTGGGTTGGAGTGAGCCTGCGTAGCAGGAGAGGGGCAGGGCGACGCTAGTACCACGGCTCGCCACCATCCCAACCTTCCCCCGCAGGCAGGGGAAGGAGCCGTTTCGTGGCGATGTGTAGTAGATCGTCCTTAGATATCAGTTTGAATAACACCCGGCATCACTAGCGAGAGAAAAAATGTCAGCCAGTGCCGCAGTAGAAGATTCCCGCCTACACGATTTCGATATCACAGATCATGATTTCGAGCGCGCACGCAAAATGATTTATGATTTTGCCGGCATCGCGTTGTCGTCCGCCAAGCGTGACATGGTGTACAGCCGCCTTGCGCGGCGGTTGCGTGAATTAGGTGTGGATAATTTTGATGCGTATCTCGATATTGTTGCTTCAGGCGATGCCGCTGAAATCGAAGCTTTCACCAATGCACTGACCACCAATCTCACGGCGTTTTTCCGCGAGGGGCATCACTTTCCGATCTTCGCAGATCACCTGACGCGTAACGGCCAGCCGCAAACGGTGTGGTGTTCTGCAGCCTCTACCGGCGAAGAGCCTTACACCATTGCCATGACGGCGGTGGAAGCGTTCGGCAGTTTCGATCCACCAGTACGCATCCTTGCCAGCGACGTGGATACCAACGTGCTCGCGGCGGCACAGGCGGGCATCTATACCGATGATCGCATTGCCAAGCTGGAACCGGAGCGCCTAGAACGCTTTTTCAAACGTGGCAGCGGCGTCAATGCCGGCAAGGTGCGTGTGCGCGAGGAATTGCGCCGCCTGATCAGCTTCCGGCAAATCAATCTGCTGGAAGACGGTTGGCCCGTGCGCGGCCCGCTGGATACGATCTTTTGCCGTAACGTGATGATTTATTTCGACAAACCAACACAGTTGGCGATACTTGAACGATTCGCGCCGCTGCTGCGCGGCGATGGCTTGCTTTTCGCCGGACACTCGGAAAGTTTTCACAACGCGGCGCATTTGTTCAAGCCGCGCGGTAAAACGGTTTACGGGCTGGCACGAGGCAAGCAATGATGATTTCTGCTCCCGATTCCGCCGCACGCCAGGTACTGGGCAGGCGGCAAACCGTACCGGATGAACTTTCCAGCTCACCGGCGCAGGAATGTTTTGCGCGTAATCTCTATTTTGACCGTAGTCACGATATTGATGCCGCAAAATTATTGCCCGGCGAATATTTTGTGTGCACTCGCGACATGCTGTTGGTGACGGTGCTGGGCTCCTGCGTGGCGGCCTGCATACGTGATGCGCGGCTGGGCATCGGTGGCATGAATCACTTTATGTTGCCCGATAGCGAGGCCGCGCAAACCGAAGCCAAAGGCGCGCGTTATGGCACCTACGCGATGGAAGTGTTGATCAATCACCTGCTGAAGCTCGGTGCGCGGCGCGAGCATCTGGAGGCTAAGGTATTTGGCGGCGGCAATGTGCTGCCCGGTTTGGTGCAGGCCAACGTGGGATCCAAGAACGCAGCTTTTGTAGAAAGTTTTCTGAAGATTGAAAACATCCGCATCGTTGCGCGCGATCTCGAAGACATATTTCCGCGCAAGGTTTACTTTTTCCCCGCGAACGGCAAGGTGCTGGTGAAACGGTTGCGCACGGCGAACAACGGCACTGTGGCCGAGCGTGAAATTGAGTACCGCCGTCGTTTGACCAACGCGCCGGAGAGTGGCGAGGTGGAGTTGTTTGGTTGATTGTGGATATTGAGCCGTGCTACCCAAAGTAACGTAGCGAGAAAAAGTTCCTTTCCCGTCATTCCCGCGTAGACGGGAATGACAGAGTGGAGTATACGACTCGCGTGAAAACCGGAAAATAAAAACCGTGCAAAATCAAATACTTACACAACCCGCAGCAACAATCCGTACCAAGGTGCTGATCGTCGATGACTCCGCGCTGATCCGCAGTCTGCTGACTGCCATCATCAATCGTCAGCATGACATGGTGGTGGTCGGCGCAGCACCTGATCCGATTGTGGCACGCGACATGATTCGCAATCTCAACCCTGACGTGCTCACACTGGACGTGGAAATGCCGCGTATGGACGGCATCGATTTTCTGGAAAAGTTGATGCGCCTGCGGCCGATGCCGGTGGTGATGGTGTCGACCATGACGCAGCAGGGTGCGGAAGTGACCATGCGTGCGCTGGAATTGGGCGCGGTGGATTTTGTCGCCAAGCCCAAGCTGGACGTGAGCAAGGGCATGGAAGCGGGCGCCGGGGAGATCATCGAAAAAATCCGCATGGCAGCGACCGCGCGCGTGCGCAAGGTAGCGCCACCGCAGGCTGCCGGCGCAAGGCCTGTGTTGGCGTTGAATTCCCGTGCCAGCACCGAGAAGCTCATCATCATTGGCGCATCCACGGGCGGCACCGAGGCGATCAAAGAGGTGTTGTTGCCCATGCCGCCCGACGCGCCGGGCATTCTGATTACGCAGCACATGCCGCCGGGTTTTACCCAAAGCTTCGCGCAGCGGCTCGACGGCCTGTGCAAGATCCGCGTAAAAGAGGCGGTGGATGGTGAGCGTATCCTGCCCGGCCACGCGTATATCGCTCCCGGCGACTTTCACCTGGCGGTTAGAAAAAGCGGTGCGAATTACGTGACTCAACTATCGGACAGTGAGCCGGTGAACCGCCACCGGCCATCGGTGGAAGTTTTGTTCAAATCGGCCGCGGCCTGTGTCGGTGCTAACGCTATCGGCGTCATGCTCACCGGCATGGGTAAGGATGGCGCCACCGCCATGCTGGATATGAAACGCGCGGGCGCATTTAACCTGGCGCAGGATGAAGCCTCCTGCGTGGTATTCGGCATGCCCAAAGAGGCGATTGCAGCGGGCGGTGTGGATGAAGTGTGCCCACTGACCGCCATTGCCGCACGCGTGCTCACGCAATTGCGCAATAGTGGCGGCGTGCGGCATCGGATTTAACGCGACTACGGGTTTTCACGCACAAATATTCAAGAATTGTCAAAGTCTTGCCGATGATAAGTACGGAGCGAAACCGACATCATGAGCAAGCCCATACTAATTGCGAATGGCGATGTGCTGGAGGCGAAAGCCCTGGCGGCTGCACTGGCGTCGCAATTTCCAACAGAGCCGGTCAGTGATCTTGCAGCACTCAGGCGTAACGCCAAATCTGCCGGGGCAGTAGTCCTCGATACCAATTTCTCCGCTTCGCAAGGTGTTGATTCCTTGTTGGAATTACTGGCACTGGCGCAATTGCCGGTACTGATGATTACGCCACCAGAAGATGCGGCTTGCGCCATTAAAGCGTTGCGCTACGGCGCAACCAGTTATCTGGTCAAAACCGGCACCTATGTCGAATTGCTGCCGATGGCGTTACGCGAAGCGATCGAACGTGCTGATGGGTTGCTCAGTCTCAAGGTCCAGCTTGCTGAACTGCGCAGCCGTAACACAGATCTCGAAAAGCGTTTAACCAACACCAACCGCATCAAGCGCGCGAACACCACCACTCAGATAATCAATAAACGCAGCGTTACAGCAGTTAGGCAGGTGGAATCGCACCTGCCACTTGAAGAAATGCTTGCGGTGCGGTTGCGCAGCGGCAATATGCAACTGCCTGCCTATCCGTTGGTAGCAATGAAATTGCGTCAGATCATGAATGCCGAAGTGGGCATGAGCGAGGTCGCGCAACTGCTGTCGCAAGACGCGGCCATCAGCGTCAAACTCCTGAGGGCTGCCAACGCGGCGCAGTACAGCAACCTGCGCAAAGTGGAAACGATAGACGGCGCAGTAGGTCGCATTGGCATGAACATGACCTGCAATATTGCCGAGTTGGTAACCAACCGGTCGCTCTATGCCACGCGCAACGCCACTTATCGCACCATTCTGGATGATCTGTGGCTGCACAGCGTGGCGAGCGCGCACGCCAGCGAAATTATTGCACGGCAGATCGGCAAAGGGTCATGGGAAAAAATGTTTTCCATCGGCCTGCTACACGACGTAGGCAAGCTCGCGCTGCTGCAAGCAGTTGCCCAATCCGACCCGGAGGGCAAACGTCTGGGGGGCGAAGACAACTGCAATTCGTTCGGCGCGTTTCTTGAGGCCAACCATGTGAAATGCGGCGTGAGCCTGATGCAACAATGGAATTTTCATCAGGATTTTCACACCGCGGCGCGTTACCACGAAGACCTCTCCGGCGCGGACAAAACCTTTCGCACCCTGCTCATCGTGCATCTGGCTAATCTGGTGGCACACGCCATCGGTTACGGTTCCGTCATGCAAACGCCCGACGAACTCGATCAAGCGCCTTCAAAGAAGCTGTTGTTCTCAGAGGAAATGGATTTGACGCCCATCGCGGAAGAAACCAAGCTTGCGGTGGAGGCTACGCAGCAGTTGCTGGCGTAGCCACGATCCACAAATTCGTAGCCCGGAAAAGCACAGCGTATTCCGGGGGACGCTATGGATATCACCACCGCTCCCCGGAATACGCTGCGCTTTTCCGGGCTACAGGGTCTGCAAAAAACAGGGCGCTCAATCTTTCGAAGGAGCGCCCCAGAGTAACAGCGTGGGGGAGGGCCACGCTGCCACCAACTACGCGTTACAACTACACGTGATAGGCGGTCTCGCCGTGAGAATTAATGTCGAGGCCTTCGCGCTCTTCTTCTTCAGACACGCGCAGCCCTACGATGATATCGGCGATTTTGAAAGCGACGAGGGCAACCACGGCTGTCCACAGCACGGTTACACCCACCGCTTGCGCCTGGATCCAAACTTGCGCAGCAATGCTCTCAAAGCCCGGCTTCATTTCAAACCAGTTGTTGGGGAAGCCGGGGCCACCCAAAGCCGGTGAGTTGAAGACGCCGGTGAGCAACGCACCCAGTATGCCACCCACGGCGTGCACGCCGAACACATCCAGTGAATCGTCAGCCTTGAGTATCTTTTTCAGACCGTTGACACCCCACAGGCAAACGATACCCGCTACCGAGCCAATGACGAAGGCCCCCGCTACACCGACGTTGCCCGCGGCCGGTGTGATGGCAACCAGGCCTGCCACTGCACCCGAAGCTGCACCCAGCATGGAGGGTTTGCCTTTAAACATCCACTCGGCGAAAGTCCAGGTCAGCACGGCGCACGCTGTGGCGAGGAAGGTGTTGAGGAATGCCAGCGCGGCGGTGTTATTGGCTTCGAGTGCGGAGCCCGCGTTAAACCCGAACCAGCCCACCCACAGTAGCGCGGCGCCAATCATGGTCATGGTCAGGTTGTGCGGCTTCATCGCTTCTTTGCCGAAGCCAAGGCGTGGGCCGACAATGTATGCGCCGATCAAGCCCGCTACGCCCGCGTTGATATGCACCACAGTGCCGCCGGCAAAATCCAGCGCGCCCCACTGCCACAACAAGCCTGCGGTTGCGTTCAGTTTATCCACGACTTTGGCGTCAACGTAAGCATCCGGACCTTGCCAGAACCACACCATGTGCGCAATCGGCAAATAGGCGAAGGTGAACCAGATGACGGTGAATATCAGCACTGCCGAGAACTTGATGCGCTCGGCAAACGCACCGAGGATCAGGCAGCAGGTGATGGCGGCGAACGTTGCCTGGAAGGCAACAAACACCAGCTCCGGCAGAACCACGCCTTTGCTGAAGGTGCCGACCGTGGCGAAATCGCCTTTCACCGCGTCAATCACTGCGCCTTTCAGGAATAATCGGTCAAAGCCGCCGATGAATGCGTTGCCCTCGGTGAACGCCAGACTGTAGCCGTAAATACACCACAGCACGGTGACCAGCGAAAACACCACGAACACCTGCATCAGCACTGACAGCATGTTTTTGGCGCGTACCATGCCACCATAAAACAGCGCCAGCGCGGGGATGCTCATCATCAGCACCAGTGCGGTGGACATCAGCATCCACGCGATATCACCTTTATTGGTGGTGGATTTCGGCGCGGCAGCTGCGGCCGGCGCGGGCGTTGCTGCTGCAGCCGGTGCAGCCGCTGGCGCAGCTGGTGCGGCGACCGGGGTAGCAGCAGGCGCCGCCGCTGCGGGTTCTGCTGCTTTTTCGGCGGGCTTGTCCTGGGCGTGCGACGCAAAGTTGGCGCAGACCAGCAATGCCAGGGTGGACAGAATAAGGCTCAGTCGTTTCATTTCATTTCCCCTTTGTTACCTACAGCGCTTCCGAACCGGTTTCACCGGTACGAATGCGGATGGCTTGTTCGAGTTCGCAGACAAATATTTTACCGTCGCCGATTTTTCCGGTGTTGGCTGCCTTTTCAATGGCCTCGATTACTTGATCGAGCATGTCGCTTTTGATGGCTGCTTCAATTTTTACCTTGGGCAGGAAATCGACGACATACTCGGCCCCACGATACAGCTCCGTGTGGCCTTTTTGTCGTCCGAAACCCTTAACTTCGGTGACGGTGACGCCACTCACGCCGATGGCGGAAAGCGCTTCGCGCACCTCATCGAGCTTGAATGGCTTTATGATTGCAGTTACGAGTTTCATGATTTCCCCTGGTTCTGGTTACAGTTACTTATATTGGATCAAAAGGTTTTCTTCAGGAACACGGTGCCGGTAGTTTTGGCCACGTTACGCGGGAACGGGCCATTGGGAAGACCAGCAATGCCGGTGACTTCGCCTATTCCGCCCCAGCCCGCGACCGATGCGCCACTGGTGCCCGAAGCAAATGCGCCAATGCTGAAATCTTTCGGTAGCGCGTAAGTCACACCGGCTTTCCAGTCTGAATAGGTAAACTGCGCACTGTTGCTGATAGGATTGCCAAAGTTCTGGCCCTTGAACTTTTGCCTGCCGACGTGCAGATTAGCGGTAAAGCCAGATTCACCTATTGGCACATCAGCGTTCAGTTCAATGTAACCCGTGCCCGACGAATTGGGTACGCCGAAAGTCTTGTTGTCGATGCTGTGCGAATACTTAAGCGTGACCCATTTCCAGCCCAACGCACCGTAGAGTTCCGTAGTGTTGGCTTTGGGGCATGCCACAACACCAAATACACAACCTTGCGCAGTCGATTTGACTGAACCGGGATAATAGTAATAGAGCAAACCAAGGTCGTAGGTGAAATCGGATTTACCGAAATTGGCTTTGTAGCCGCCGTAGAAATCCCACTCCAGACTGCCGCCATCCTGATATTGCCCGGTAATGGTGGCAGGCGGCGTGCTGAAGTTTTCTTTCAGCCAGCTGATATTCGATGCCCACGTACCCAGATAAAAACCGCTGGAATGAGCATAATCAAAGCCGCCTTGCAGCGCAGGTTGGCGGTTGGTTTGCGTCAGGCCGCGAAAAATATACTGGCTGTATAAACCCACGTTACCCGTAAAGGTGTGGTCCGATGCCGGCGCCGCGGGTGCTGCTGCCGGTGTTTGCGCCAGGGCAGACCCGGCTACCAGGGCTGCTGCAACTACGCCCGAAATGACTGTCTTCTTAAACATTTACTACCTCCCGATGAAAAGTGTGTGTTGGGTTATGTCGAGTTAATGAGCACATACCGTGCCAATCGAATTATGTCTTAATAATCAATTAGTTAATACTTAATGCCACCCTCATGCTACGCACTTAAGTGGTGCTGTTTTAAGTGGTGTTGGCACTATTGTGGTGCACACAAATTGGGCTATTCGCGTTGCGGCTACGCTTGTCACGGGTTGGAAAAGCGCCGCCAGGCACGACAATTTGCGGCAAACTCAGCTTTCCGGCGCGGCTCATGCAGACCAAGGCAAACTTAGGGTGGCCGCTGCCGCCGTGCAGTTTGTTAGACTAGCGGCTCATTGTGAAAGCATCTTATGAACAAGCAAATATTTGAAGATTTATCTAATAAAATCAATGGGTTGTTAAAGAACACCCCCGCTGCCGACGTGGAAAAAAATCTGCGCGCCCTGCTCTCGGCCACGTTTGCCAAGCTTGATCTCGTAACACGCGAGGAGTTTGACGTGCAGCGTGAGGTGCTGCTGCGCGCGCGCGAGAAAATCACCCAACTCGAAACGCGCCTGGCGGAATTGGAGCGGAGCACGCGCGCACCGTGATGCACCGAATCTAGGCACCGCGTCGTACTACAGTATTGCTGCCGAGCCGCCGATAACCCTCATGCGGACGGCGAAATTGATGCAAAAGTCCCTCGGCTTTTGCCGAGTTAAATTCGCCGTTGCCGCCCGTGGCGCAGAAACGACAGCGAGAATTCAACATGCTAGTAGAAGACGTGAGTGTGATGGTGGTGGAAGATGATGCCTTTCAGCGAAGGATGCTGGTGAGGATACTCACGGATATGGGCGTGAAAAAAATCGATCAAGCACCAGAGGGGAATAGCGCACTGAATATGCTGCTGGATCGCATTGAGCCGATTGATATCGTGATTTCCGATCTCGATATGCCGACGATGGATGGCATGGAGTTGATTCGCCATCTGGGCGCGCAGCAGTCCGTCGGTTCGGTGATCGTCACCAGCGGGCTTGATCCCAGCCTGATCAACTCGGTGGAAACCATGGCGCGCGCCTATGGCATTGATTTGCTCGGCGGCATCGAAAAGCCCGTCACGCAACCCAAGCTCGGTCGCCTCTTCAAACGATTTCTGCTCGAGGGCGCCAGCAAACAAGTGGGCGAAAGTGGCCCCACGTTCACGCTGGATGAAATTCGAGAAGGCATCGAATCGCTGGAATTTTATCCGTACTACCAGCCGAAAGTGGAGATTGCCACCGGCCGTGTGGTGGGCGCTGAGGCGCTGGTGCGCTGGCTACACCCGAAACACGGCGTAATTCTGCCCGCACATTTCATCCCGCAAATTGAAGAAGCGGATCTGGTGGATGAACTAACGTGGAATATTCTGGCCGGTGCGGCCACCCATTGCCGTCGCCTGCGCGAGCACGGTTTTGATATGAGCGTCGCGGTGAATCTATCGCTGAAATCGCTCACCAACACCGGCATTGCCGAACGGGTGATGGAGATTCTGCGAGGCGCTGGCATAGAGCCGTGCCACATTATTCTTGAGGTGACCGAAACAGCGGCGATATCCAACGTCGGCCACGTGCTGGAAAATCTTGCGCGGTTGCGCATGAAGGGTCTGGGCCTCGCGATTGATGACTACGGCACCGGGTACTCGTCGATGCAGCAGTTGTCACGCATTCCGTTTACCGAATTAAAAATTGACCGCTCGTTTGTGGCCGACGCTGCGCGACAGGAGCGGCTCAAAGTGATGGTCAGCGCCAGTCTCGACATGACACGCAAGCTGGGCCTTAAATCGGTGGCGGAAGGCGTGGAAAACCGCACCGATTGGGAACTGCTGGTGCGCTTGAAATGCGACATCGCGCAAGGTTATTTCATTGCCAAACCGATGCCGTACGAAGCGCTGTGCGAGTGGGTGCCCAATTGGGTATCGCCGCAGCATCGTTAAGGGTTTTGCCGCAGCTTGCGTTAAATCCAGTGGCGACAGCCCATCCAGCATTCATGCTGTGGCCGCCTGCAAGTGAATCGTGTCTTGTGGCGTTGCTGGCTTTCCGTGCTTACGGATAGTGATATCCACATCGCAACCGAGCCGGATCAGCAGCCGCATCAAGCGCTCCAGGGACACTTCACGAAATTGCCCGTTAAGCAGCCGCGACACATCCGGCTGACTGAGCCCCATAGACTGAGCTGATGCAACCTGGGTCAACGCCTGCGCAGTGATAGCCACTTGAATGCGGCTTACCAGTTTGGCTTTGAGCAAATGCATCTCGGCGTCGGCGTAGCCTAAATCCGCAAAAATATTTTTAGTGCCTCGCACGATGGCGGTCTCTTTATTTTTTGTCATGGTGTTTTACCTTCGACAAGTTGAGTTTTGTAGTCACTTTCAGCAGCCTTCAATCGCCGCCGAATCAGATCCAGGTCTTCGGTCGGGGTTTTGATTCCCGCTTTTGATTTTTTCTGGAATGCATGCAGCACGTAGATTGCGGTTGCGAACTTCACCGTATAAACCGCCCGAAACGTGTCGCCGACATGATCGGTAACGACCTCCAGCACACCCGCTCCGCCAAATCCTTTCAGTGGCTTCGCGCTGCCATGCTTCTCGCCAATCTGCGCTTGATACAGCGCATAGCCCATCGCGTCCTGTACGGGGTCGGGAAAGGCTCGAAAATCCTTATAGCTCGAAGCCACCCAGCTTACGGGTTTGATAAGGGTATCTGGCACGCCTGAAATATGGTGGAAGCACCATAAAAAGTCAAGAGGATCAAGTGGCGGCAAGCGCTGTGCGATCTCAGCTCGCCGGACTATCGCTGAATGCGTTTTAAAATATTCAATAAAAACAATAGGTTGTGAAACACCCTAAAGTGCCGCCAAACTCGCAGACAACGCCGCAGACAATGCGGCAATCAGATTCGGCAAAAACACGGCGAACAGCACAATGCCGGTGAGTTCCGTGAGCGGAAAGCCCACGCTGAATAGATTCAGTTGCGGCGCGGCGCGGCTCATGACACCGAGCGTCAAGTTAATCACCAGCATGGTCGCCAGCACCGGCAACGAAATTTGCAACCCCAGTTGAAACAGCCCGGTACCAGTTGCAATCAACCGTTCCCAGCCCACGCCGGTGAAAAACTGCGTGCTGATGGGTAGCAGGTCAAAGCTGCGTGTAGCGGCGGCCAGCAACGCCAGGTGGCCATCCAGCGCAAGAAACAGCAGCGTGGTGAGCAGGTTCAAGAAGCTGCCGATCAGCGGCGTTTGATTCGAATTCACCGGATCAATGAACGAAGCGAACGAAAGCCCCATCTGCAGGCCAATAACGTTGCCCGCCATATCAACAGCGGCAAACACGACCTTGATGCCAAAGCCTATCAGCACGCCGGCCAGCATTTGTTGCAGCAGCAGCAAGGGTGCGGCGGCTGAAAAAATCGGCAGTGCTGGTTCCGTGGTGGCTGGCGCAACAATGATGGCTATCGCCAGCGCGAGACCAATTTTTACGCGCGCCGGAATAACGCGATTACTCAATACCGGCGCTGACATGAACACGGCCAGCACGCGCACAAACGGCCAGAAGATGGCGGCGAGCCAGAGTTCCATCTGGCCCAGTGATACGGATAGCACGATTCAGCTGACGGCGGTGCCGATACCGTTCAACACGCGCTGTATGTAATCGACAATCAGCGCCAGCATCCACGGCCCGGCGGCCACCAGCATTAAAAACATCGCCAGCAACTTGGGCAAAAAGCTCAGGGTCATCTCGTTAATCTGTGTAGCCGCCTGCAATACACTGACCACCAACCCGACCACCAGCGCGGTAATCAGCAGTGGCGCCGACACCAGCACCGTGACATACAGCGCCTGCTGGCCGATGGTGATGACATCTTGCGCGGTCATGGCGCCTCACATCCTGCGGCGTACTGCTTTTGAACGCCCTTCAATGCGTCAAATAACTGATCCGGCGTAATGGGTTTGATCAACAAGCCGTTAAAGCCCGACGCCAACGGCGCTACTTCGCTGGACGCCAGCGCGGTGTACGCCACGACCCACACGCATTTGAGCGCCGGGTTGGCGCGTATGCGCAGGCATACCTCGTAGCCTGATATATCGGGCAGGCCGATGTCGAGCAACACAGCGTCAAAACGCGCTGCCGACAATTTGGCGAGGGCTTCTTCACCATTTTCGGCTTCTTCACATTCCCAACCCTTTGCGCGCAGCACCCGGGCGGGCAAGCGGCGGTTGATGGGGTGATCGTCCACGATCAGAACACGGGGATTTCCAGACATCGTGTTGCTCCGGCTTTGTTTGAGTTATCCGCCGAAACTGGCAACCAGCGAGCCGGCGAGTAAATGCCAGCCGTCCGCCAGCACGAACAACATCAGTTTGAACGGCAGTGAGATCAGCACCGGCGACAGCATCATCATGCCCATCGACATCAACACACTGGCCACCACCAGATCGATAATCAGAAAGGGAATAAAAACCATAAAGCCAATCTGAAACGCGGTTTTCAGTTCGCTGGTGACAAACGCTGGCACCACTACTCTTAACGGCAGCTCGCGCGCTTCCATGACTGGTGCTTGTTTCGACAGCCGCGTGAACAACGCCAGATCGTTCTCGCGCGTTTGCTTGAGCATGAATGACTTGATTGGCGGTTCAGCTTTTTCAAGCGCTTGATTAAACGTGATTTTTTGTTCGGACAGCGGCAGATAAGCCTGGCTGTAAATTTGATCAAGCACCGGCGACATCACGCTCAGCGTCAGAAATAGAGACAAGCCAATCAGCACCTGGTTCGGCGGTGATGCCTGAGTGCCCAGCGCCTGTCGCAGCAGCGACAGGACAATGATGATGCGCGTAAAACTGGTCATCAGCAGCAAAGCCGCCGGTAAAAATGTCAGCGCCGTCAGCGTGAGCAGCGTTTGCACCGGCACCGAGTACACCTGCCCGCCACCGGCTGCGGGTGTCGCGGTAACATCCAGTGCTGCCTGCGCCCACGCGGGCTCGGCGGGTATCACTAGAGCAATCAGTGCTGCGAACGCAGCGATTAACTTAGCGTGGCGCATGACCTGCCCTCGCTTTGTGCAGCAGCGCGGCAAAGCCACCTGCAAAATTGCTCACTGGCAAATCGGGAAGCTCACCTTTGGGCAGCGTGTGCAGCGTTTGTATGGTCTGCGCGGTAACACCCACCACCAGCCATGCAGCACCAGCTTCGACAATCATAATGCGTTCGCGCGGACCCACCGGCATCGCGGCGATGCGCCGTAGCATTGGTGTCGCATCGTGCCGTGGCACACCCAATCCGATGCGCCGGGCAATCCATGCGGCAGCGAACACCAGCGCAATGACTACCGCGAGGCCGAACAGCATTTGCCCCATGCCGGTAACGGGCGTAGCGGCGCTTTGCGCGTATGCGGCCTGTGGCGCGTAAGTGAGGCCGCCGAATGCGGCAGTGATAGTCAGCGAACGCATCAGCGTTGCAGCCTGCGTATACGTTCTGATGGCGTCACGATGTCGGTCAGGCGAATACCGAATTTTTCATTGACTACCACCACTTCGCCCTGCGCGATCAGGCAGCCGTTCACCATCAGATCCATCGGCTCACCGGCAAGGCCATCGAGCTCAATCACCGAGCCCTGCGCCATCGACAATACCTGCTTGATAGCCACACGGGTGCGGCCCAGCTCAACGGTCAACTGCACCGGAATATCCAGTATTAAATCGATATCATGATGTGCGCCCTGTGTGCCATGGGGGGCGCGCGGCGCGGAAAACTGCTCAAACACCGGTTGCTTGGCCGCAGCCTGCATGGTCTGCGAAGGGGCATCCGCCGTCGATGTGCCGGACGCTGTAGCTGCAGCTTGTTCTGCCAGTGCTTCAGCCCACGGATCGGCTTCGGCTGGTGCTTGGACTTCGGCTTCTGTTTCCATGTTCACATCCATAGTCAGGCACTCACGGTTTGTTCGTTCTCAAACGCCATCACGCGCTCGACCTTCAGCGCGTAGCGGCCATTCGATGTGCCAAAGCGGCACTCCAGAATCGGCACGCCTTCGATTTCAGCGCGTATTTTTCCCGGCACGTCCATTGAAATTACATCGCCGACCTTCAGCTTCATCAGATCCACCAGCGGTGTGCGCATGTGAGTCAATGGCGCGGTCAGTTGCACTTCGGCTTGTTGTACTTGCTGGGTAAGCATGCGTAGCCAGCGCTCGCTGGGGCCGGTGTCTCCAGCGGGGCGCGTGGTGGTCAGGGCATCGCGCAGTGGCTCCAGCGCGGAATACGGGACGCAAATATGCAGCGCCCCTTTGACATTGCCGAGTTCGATATTGAACGTTGAGGTCACCACCAGATCGCCGGGCGCCAGTATGTTGACGAATTGCGTTTGCATTTCCGAGCGCACGAATTCAAAGCTCAGCGGATGCACCGGCGCCCACGCGCGCTCGTAAACGGTGGTCACGATATTCAGCAGGCGTTCGATGATGCGTTGCTCCACCGGCGTGAAGTCACGGCCTTCGATTCGCATGTGATAGCGCCCGTCGCCGCCAAACAGGTGATCGACTGCGGTAAAAACCAGTTGCGGCTCCATTACCACCAGCCCGGTGCACGATAGCGACTTGATGTTGACGATATTCAGATTGATTGGTGTGGTCAGATTACTCAAAAACTCGCCGTACTTTTCCACGCGTGGTGTTTGCGGAGCGACATCGGGGCTGCGCCGGAGCAAATTCTGAATTTCACTCCGCACCAATCGTGCAAAGCGGTCATTGATAATGTCCAGCGTCGGCATGCGGCCGCGTATGGAGCGCGGCGGATTCGCGAGATCGCACGGCCTTACGCCATCAATATCGTTCTGCGACTCGTCTGCCGGCGCGGGTTCGTCTGCACCGCTGTTGAGTAGCGCATCGACCTCGCTTTGCGACAGAATTTCGTTGGGCTTGGTCATGTCACCTGAGGTTACTGAATGACAAATGCCGAAAAATGCATATCGAGCACACTCTTTTTCTGCGGTTCGCTTAGCGAGGCTCTGGCGTCTTCCAGAATCTCTTCGGTCAGCTTTTGTTTGCCTTCAAGGCTCGTCAGATCCGCCACAGTTTTAGAGGACAACCGCAGCAACACACGACTGCGAACGGCAGGCAACTGCGCCTTGATCGACTCAAGTATTTCGTTGGTTTCAACAGCGTAAACGACACCTACTTGCAGGTAGTTTTCGCTGCCGGAGAGATTGACCACAAACGGGTCCAGCGGCAGAAAGACGGGCAGCACTTTTTTCGCCGGTTCGGCATGACTTTCAGCCGCTTTGCCACGCATGCCGAAGTACCAGGCGGCCCCACCGCCGCCGCTGGCCAGCACCAGTGCTATGCCGACGATGAGCAGAAGTTTGCCCTTTTTCTTGGGTGCCGCCGCTTCTTTCTTGGGTGCTGCCGCCTCTTTTGCGCCTGACATGGGTGAACTCCGTGAGTGGTTGGAAAATCGCTGCTTCAGTCAACGGAATTATGGATTTCCCTTGAGCCTGTTCATGCCCTGAGAAGGCAGGAAAAAGTCACGCACTTCGTCGCAGCGCGGTACTCGGGCACGTACCGCGGGCGCTATCGACGACGGTGCTTCAGTGATCAGGCGTAGAAATCGATTTGATTCGACGAGCGCAACGCAACGGGTGGCAGCGGCTGATTTGCCGCCAGGGTAGCGCTACCCTGGGCGTACGCGCGAGCGCGCGGCTGAGGTAAAGGCATGGGCGCTTGCTGTGCATCCTGGCCGTTACTGCCCACCGACGTGTGCCCCAGATGGATGCCGCCGCGCGCCAACTGCTCACGCAACTCCTGCAAGGCAGACCGAATGGCCGCACCGGCATCCGCATTGGCGACGGCAAAGGAAATGTCGGCGCGCTGATCAACCACTTGGATGCGAACGTCGACCGGCCCCAACTCGGCTGGGTTCAGTTGCAAAGCCGCGTTCGTGACGCCGTTGTTCAGCAACATTTGTACGCTGCCATTGAAAGCGGGTTTCCATTCGGCGCTGCCCAGTTGCGGCGTGATGTCCAGCGTAGGTATCCGGTTGTCGCTCGACGCGATCAGCCCCGGCGTGGTGGTTGCCAGCCCAAGGGTTTCACCCGCGCGATCCACCGCCGGCGGGCGCGCGAAGGAGCGGGCGTGCATGGAGAGTGCGGCGACCGCAGGCGTGATTTCCAACGCCTGCGCATCGCCTTCCTCAGTCGCCGACATATCCTGGGGCGCGGCTGCGCGCTGGATTACTGGCGGCTTTATACCAATTCCAGTAAGCGCCTTTTCTGCGACAGGTAGCGCTACGCTGGCCGAGGCTGCTACACCGGCAGGCACGCTGTTGCGTGACGTATCTTCAGCGGGGCTACTTGCAGCGCTTGATTCTACTTCGGTAACATATTGTTTATATTGCTTTTTTTCAATGCTTCTAGTCGGCGACACCTGTGCTTCTTTTAAGGATGGGGCGGTGATGACACCGGCCGCCGGGTTTACGCTGATGTTGCTTTCAGGGAGCGTCTGGTTCGCACTCACATCTATGCCTGGCGTGGGCGGCGTTTTGGCTGCCATGCGCTGAACATCGGCGTTAACGGCAGGTGCCGCCTGCCCTTGCGTCGTATCTTGCAGTGCTGACGCCGGTGTATCCGCCACAACAACAGGCAAGCCAGATGTAGCTGCGATTGCGTCGGACGGAACTGCTGTGTCAACAGCATCGGTGCTGCTGCGGATTGCCGATTCAGACGCAGCATCCAGAGCGCTATTGGCGACGGGCCGAACCTGCAGTTGTGCAAGCACCGACGCAATAAGTGCCGTATCCACAGGTGCTTCGGCATCCTCACCGGGTGTGTCTGGTTCGCGTTCAGTATCGGCAGGTTTTGCGGTGCCATCAATGGGCGTCAGCATGGGCGCGACACCGAATAGCCCCGCTTTATCATCAGGCGCGATCTCTTGCTTCAACGCCTGCTTCAACGTGCGGCCCTCCGCAGGCGGCTCTTGCGGCGCGGTGAGTTTACCCAGCACCAGTGCAAACGTGCCTGCGTCGGACGCAGGTTGGCCTTGACTGCTGGCAGGATTGTTTGTGGACGTTCCACGTGTCGCGTCGAGCGACTTAAGCGATGGGGTCATGTCAGGTGTAACGCCGGTTATGCTGCACGCTGCGCGTGGCGAATTCGTCGGATTGTTTTTGCTCCTGCCGCTTCGCGTGCGCCTGGGCCACTGAAGCGCGCCGATTGCGCAACAGCTCCACGGCCTTGAGTTTGCGTAGCGACTCAAAGCAGTCCTTCTGCTGTAGCTCGACCGCCTTGCCCGCTTGCACAATGTCATGCTTCTGGCTGTGCAGCGCGA
Organism: Betaproteobacteria bacterium; assembly: GCA_947486575.1. Lineage (GTDB taxonomy): Bacteria > Pseudomonadota > Gammaproteobacteria > Burkholderiales > SG8-41 > UBA5216. The sequence continues at coordinate 23,671 of CANKUB010000011.1, forward strand.
GCGACAATCGGCCCAGAAAGCGGTGGTAATTGCCCAGTGAGTCGGTACGAAAATGCGTTACGCCGCGCAGCTTGTTGGCGTATTCGCCGCGATAATTGTCCAGTGTGGAAAACGTCGCTTCAGCCGACTGCAATCGCGCACGCGCACGCACCAGTTCCTGCTCCGCCGCCTGATGATTTTCAGCCGCACGCGCAATAACGATATCCAGCGCTGCCTGGTCAAGGGCACTCATGCCGCACCCAGTTCAGTCAGGCGTGATAGCCCGGATGACGCATCGCTGGCTTCGTTCATGCCCTGGCACAAAAATTTCTCGATCTGCGGATAGGCGGCGATCGCCCTATCGAGCAACGCGTCGCTACCCGCAGCATAAGCGCCCACGGTAATGAGATCACGCGAGCGCTGATATTTCGAATACAGTTGTTTGACGCGGATCGCCGCCGACATATGCTTCTCGCTGACCACGCCATGCATGACGCGGCTGATCGATTGCTCGATATCAATCGCCGGGTAATGCCCCTGCTCGGCCAGCGGGCGCGACAGCACGATGTGTCCATCCAGTATGGCGCGCGCGCTATCGGCCACCGGATCCTGCTGATCGTCGCCTTCGGTCAAAACGGTATAAAACGCGGTGATCGATCCGCCGCCCGGCTTGCCATTCCCCGCGCGCTCCACCAGCGTGGGCAGCTTGGCAAATACAGAGGGCGGATAGCCCTTGGTTGCCGGTGGTTCGCCGATTGCCAGCGCGATTTCACGCAAGGCCATTGCGTAGCGTGTGAGCGAATCCATGATCAGCAGCACATGTTTGCCCTGATCGCGAAAGTACTCGGCAATCGCACACGCATACAGCGCGCCCTGTATACGGGCCAGCGGCGAGATGTCAGCAGGCGCCGCCACCACAGCGGCACGTGCGAGACCATCGGCCCCGAGTATTTGTTCAACGAATTCCTTGACTTCGCGCCCGCGCTCCCCGATTAGCCCCACCACAACCACGTCTGCCTGCGTGTAGCGTGCCATCATGCCCAGCAAGACACTTTTACCGACACCGGATCCGGCAAATAGTCCAACGCGCTGGCCGCGCCCGACAGTAAGGAGCGTATCGATGGCACGCACACCGACATCCAGTGTCGTGCGCACCGGTTCGCGTAGCATCGGATTGCGCGGCCGACCAATCAGCGGGCGTGTTGCCGAAAAACCAATGTTGCCTAAACCATCGAGTGGCTTGCCACTGGCATCGACTACGCGTCCCAGCAGTTGCTCGCCCACCGGCAAGTGACGCGTCTGATCGAGTGTGCGGCGCCACGGGTGCCGGGGCGATGACCATATCGGAACAACGCGTGGTGGCTCAAGCGCCACAACCGTGGCGCCCGGGCGCATGCCATGCGTCTCGCCCGACGGCATTAATAGTAAGGCGTCGCCGTCAAAACCCACTACTTCGGCTTCGACATAGCGGCCATCTTCCTGTTCGATACGCGCGGTTGCACCTATCGGCAAACGCGGCCCGCTCGCCTGCAGCACCATGCCGGTAGCGCGCAGCAGACGACCGTTAATGGTGCAGGTCTGTACATTCGTTACGCACGCGCGGACATCGTCGAGATACCTTTCGAGCTGACCGGTAATCGGATCAGCTTGCAGTAGTTGCATCATGCGATTCTCCCGGTAAGTTCCCGCTGGTGTTTTCTATGGCGTTCTCGATTGAATTCCCAATAGCATCCATCAACCGGCCCCAGCGCGTTTCGAGTGTCGCGTCGATGTCCCCGCAGGGCGCGGTAATTCGACACCCTCCCCGTTTAACTTCGGGTGACGCGATCACGGTGCAGGCGGGTGTAGCCGGACTCTCCGCGAGGTACTGACGCACCACGTCCATATCTGCCACGTTTATTATCAGACGTGCGCGCTCAGCGGCTTCCGGCAGTAACGCCAGTGCTTCACGCACGATCGGGATGATGCTGTCGGGTTGAAAATCAATTTCTCTTTGCAGCATTTTCTGCGCGATTGCGCTGGCCAGTGCGACGGTCTTTGCCGATAGCGTATTGCCGAGTTCCTGCAGAGAATGCGTGGCGGCAATAGCTACCTGATGCATCGTGGCCGCATCGGCTAGTCCGACTGCCCGTCCCTCGACGCGCCCCTCCGCCTGACCCGCCAGAAAACCGGCGCGCTGACCTTCCGCAAATCCGGCGGCGTAGGCGCGGCTGCGCATGGCCTCGATGGTTTCAGGGCCTGGTTCGTGATTCCCCATGCCAGCTAGCGCGGAATCACCCGCCAGCACGCCCGGATGCCAGCGTTCCCATGCCATGAAGTTTTCTTTGGGGATAATACGATTAGATGAAGCCGTCAGCACCGCCGCCTCCCAATACAATTTGGCCGTCGTCGGCCAGAGTGCGCGCGACTTTCAGCATTTCCTTTTGCGCGCCCTCAACCTGAGACAAACGCACCGGACCCATCGAAGACAAGTCGTCACGCAACGTTTCCGCTGCGCGCGACGACATGTTCTTGAGTATCTTGTCGCGCAGCGCGCCATCCGCCCCTTTCAGCGCCAGCACCAGGCTTTCGGACTGCACGTCGCGCAGTATCATCTGGATGCCCTTGTCGTCGATCTCCATGAGATTCTCAAACAGGAACATTTCATCCACGATTTTCTGGCTCAGCACTTCGTCACCGGCTTTGATCGCCTCAACGATGGCCATATCTGCGCCGTCACCGAGGAAGTTCAGAATTTCCGCCGCGGCACGCGCGCCGCCGAGCGACTTTTTCTTGCCCTCTTTGCCGCTGAGCAACTTAGACAGCACTTCATTTAATTCGCGCAATGCCACTGGCTGAATGCCATCCAGCGTGGCGATACGCTGCGTAGCGTCCGCACGCAAACGCTCGGGCAGGCGCTTTAATACATCGGCTGCGGTTTCACGTTCCAGATGCACCAGTATCGAGGCGATGATCTGCGGGTGTTCATTCTGAATCAGCTCGGACACCATCTCTGAATCCATCCAGTTCAGCGTGTCAATGCCCAGATCGCCTTTGTCCTTGACAATGTGCGACAGCAAAAATCCCCCCTTGTCTTCGCCCAAGGCGCGGGTAATGACGTTGCGTATGTATTCATGGTTACTGGCGCCGAATGACGAATGGGCACTGGCTTCAGTTTCATATGTGCCCAGCACGGCGTCGATCTGCTCTTTACTGACATTACCCAGCTTGGCCATTGCGCTGCCCAGCTTGCGCGCTTCCTTTGGGTCCAGTTGCTTGAAGACCTCCGCTGCAAGCGCTTCGCCGACACTGAATAGCAGAATCGCGCTGTTGGTCAGTCCTTCCGCGCTCATTTCTGGGCCACCCAGTTACGAATAACGTTGGCGATGATGCGCGGGTCGCCCTGCGTAATCTGCCGCGGCGCGCCGAGTTGCTGCGTTGCACCGTTGCCATTGAGGGATTCTGCGGCGCTGGCATCCGCTGTGCCGGTCGTGTTATTCGCGGGCCCGGCAGCGCCACTGTGGCCAGCCGCGTCCAGTGACAGCGCGGGTTCCACCTGCATGACCACCGGCGCAGACATTTGCCGCAACAGGGGGCGCAAGATGCCAAACAGGATGTAGAGCACCAGCAGCAGCATGCCGGTAACTTTGCCGCCTTCCTTGGCAAGCGAGATGGTTTCGGGATTGCGCCACAGCGGGACTTCGATAGCGGTCGCAGGCTCCTCGGTGGTGAATGCTGCATTGGCCACATTGAGCGAGTCGCCACGCTCCTTGGTAAAGCCCATGGCCTCGCGTGTCAGTGCCGTAATTTGCTCGATCTGCTCGGCGGATAGCGGTGTCAGCACCGCTTTGCCGTCGGCGCCGACGCTGCGGCGGTGATTCACCACCACCGCAGCGGACAAACGCCGCACCACGCCAACCGGGCTTTTCAAATGCCGGATCGTTTTATCAACTTCGTAGTTCACCACACTTTCTTTTTTGCCATTGCCGGTTGCGGTAGTGGTTTGCGCAGTGGCGGCACCGGCCTGATTGGACGCAGCGCCCGGCACGCCTTGCGCCTGCGCGGCGCCCCCGTTGGTGACTTCGTTGATCGATTGGCTGCGGATCGCCGCCTGATCGGCGGCTGGATTGGGCTTATAGGATTCAGCAGTGGATTCCTGGATGGAAAAATCAATGTCCGCCGTAACACGCGCACGCACATTGCCTGCGCCAACGATGGGCTCTAGCAGGTCGAGAATGCGTTTGTTGTAGCCGTTTTCCAGCGACTGCACATGGTTCATCTGCTGCGGGTCCAGATTTGAGCCGCTACTTTGGTTGGACAACAGATTGCCCGATTGATCGAGCACGCTGACATTCCTGGGCGGCAAATCGGGCACGGATGACGCCACCAGATGCACGATGCCCGCCACCTGAGCGCGATCCAGCGTGCGTCCCCCATGCAATGTGAGCAGCACCGAAGCCGTGGGTTTTTGCTGATCACGCAGGAACACCGACGTTTTGGGCATGGCCAGATGCACGCGCGCCGACTCTACCGCGGCAACGGACTGTATCGAGCGTGCGAGTTCGCCTTCGAGCCCGCGCTGATAATTGATCTGCTCCTGAAACTGGGTAGCGCCGAGTTTTTGCGATTCGAGCACCTCAAACCCGACTACCGAGCCTTTGGGCAGGCCTTGCGAGGCAAGGCGCAGCCGCGCGTCATGCACCTTTTCTGCGTCCACCAGTATCGCGCCGCTGCCCTCCTGAAACTTGTAGGCGACGTTCATCTGCGTCAGCGCCGCAACTATTGCGCCGCCGTCGCGATCAGACAGATTGGTGTAGAGCACTTTGTAATCCGGGGTGCGGCTCCACAGCATTGCGCCAACAACCAGCGCGATCAATCCGGCCAGCCCGAAAATAATGCCGGTCTTGTTGCGGGCAGGCAATTGAATGAAATTGCTTACCACGTTTGGGACATTCTGAGTTACGCCAGCCATGATTGCTCTTGGTTGATGAGTGCGATACGGCAATGAATGAGTAGGGGTTACGCGTCGCATTTTGCCGATAACCTTCCGCGGCGAAACGGGGATTAGTCGGCTTTAACAGCCCTAATTCCGTTGTCGGCGGCTTCGGCCACGATGCTAGGATGGCGTTCATTCCGCATCGATAACATATCGAGGAAATACCCATGGACCCGATCTCTGGCAGCATTGGCGCTGCATCCAGTACGCTACCGCTGGCGCTGACGCCGCCAGGCGGCAACGTGGCCGCTGGCAAAAAAGGCGATTTCAGCGCTGCATTGAATCAGGCGCTGGAGCAAGTCAGCCTCAAGCAGGATCAGGCGGACGACTACGCGAAGCGCTTTCAGATGGGCGACAGCAATGTCAGCCTGGAAAAGACCATGGTGGCGCTGCAAACCGCGAACATTTCCTTTCAGGCGATGGTGCAAGTACGCAATCGCGTTGTTTCTGCCTATCAGGACATCATGAATATGCAGGTGTAAACGCATTTCCATGCAGATGCGCGAGCCGTTTGCGCTCAAGTTCCAGGATGTATTTTTGCATTAGCGTTCCTGCCGATCCAGTGGGCTGCACGAACTCACAGCCTATCAACAACCGGCGCTTTCCCGCCTGCGTATCTTCCATCACGCGCACCACGTTTGCACTGCAAAACACCACCCCGGCGTCGGGAAGATCAATGCGGCAATCCTTGAGGATTTTGCCCGCCTGCGCCTGCCATTGCTCAGGATCGCCAATAATGCGCATACCCTGCACACTAAATTCTGCCACACGCCATGTCAACACCTTGCGTGGCAACGCCGGTGGCGCGAAGCGACAGTTTACAATTTCGTTTGGCGGTGTATCAATGCGATAGGCGTCGCGTCGCTGAATTCGCAGAATATATTCAGGCAACGGAATGCCCAGCGCAGGGCGGCCTTCGTGCGTCATTGCTGCTGCGCGCCCCGTGTCAAAGTGGATACGGATGCGCCTCACTTCGGTTTCGACCGTCACGCTATGTGCCGAGGTCACTTTAGCGGTCATTTCGGCGTCGGCACACGCATTGAGTACCAGCAGTTTTTCCGCCGCGTCCACTTCAAGCAAGGTGGTAATGGTGGCGTCGTTTGTGTCACGACTGGTGTCACGGTGTACGCTGGCACGCAGCGTGAGCAATGCGCCCTGCGCCTGCGCATCGCGCAACGCACTCAATATCTCCACCGGCGAGGTGATGCGAAAGCGTTCTTCGTTTTGATTCATTGAGGTTGCGCTCATGATATTTTTTCACGTTGGCTGGCGTGTGGCGGCAGCGCGGGACGCTCCAGTCGGTGCAGCCACGCCAGAATTTCGGCCACCGCGAGATACAGGGTTTGCGGGATATGCTCATCCAGATCAACGCGCATCAGCAGCCGCACCAGATCCGCCGATTGATGTACATAAATGCCCGCCTCGTTGGCACGACGGATGATTTCTTCGGCAATGGCGCCGTTGCCCCTGGCGACCACTTTGGGCGCGTACAGGCCACTATGGCCCCCATGGCCGTCCTGCCCGCCGTGATACGCCAGCGCCACGCATTGCGCAGGGCGTACTGCAACCGGAAGTGTCGGTCTAGGCATGTGCGGCCACGCGTATCGAATGCGCTTCAAGGCCATGCGCGGACAGTGCCTGCATCAGTTGCGTACGTGCTTCGTCATTGCGCAATACCAGCGTACTGGCAGCGGGCGCCTGCAGATGCACATCCAGCGCCTGACCGGTCAATAGCAGGCGGGCTTGCACCGCGCCCAGTACGGGCAAATCCAGATTGAGTCGTACCTGCCACGACCGTGGGGCGGCTGCACGGTCAGGCTCACCATCAGCATCATCGCCGATGTCGTCGGCACTCAGGGTGATTTCTGCTGCCTGGTGTGGCCACACAAAGCCGCGCCACGACACGGTTTGCTGCGCATAGGTATCGAGCTGCTGCCGCACCAGCGGGGCCAACTGCGAAGGCATGATGTCGAGCGCTTCGCCCACAGCACTTTCATACCCGGCGGCGTACTCCGCGGCAAGCATCAGGGCCTGCGGTTCTTCCAGCAAATCCTCGAGTGCAAAACGACCGTTCAACCAACGCTGCAGGTGCGATTCATAAAACAAGCCCGAGCTGCGTACAGTCTGCTGCAACGCCTGCGCCAGAGCGGCGCTGGGCTGCGGTGAGGCGGTCAGGGGCGGCGTTGACATGTATTTCGTAACTATTTGTTTATTAACAGGTTTTAGCAAATCCTGGATCAGTTGTGCAGAACCGCTTAACTTGACCTCAGGCGCGCTCACCGCGTGTTTCAGGGCTTCATCGAGGGTAACGATCAGCACATCGTCAGCAGCATGCATACCTGCCAGCCGTAATGCGAGATGCTGGGTTGACCCCGCGTGGGCAATTTCGACTGATTGCGTGCCATCCGGTCGCACCTCCGCTATTCGCGCCGTAACGGCTTTGACATCACGCAACAGCATCAGCAAATCCTGTTGTTCACGCGCGCTAGTACCCGATCCGCGCAGGAGTTCTGCGAGGCTGATGCGCGTTACGCGCACAGGGGCGCGCACCGGCGCGCTGCGATCTGCGATGCGCCCGGGTGCGGGCGGCGTTGTGGACGGCACAAACATGGGCGTGGCTTGGTTACTGTGCGTACGCGCCATGCACGCGACGGCTATTGCCACGCCCGTGCAGAAAGCTCTCAAGTTTGAGCAGCCGCGGCTCCACCAGATTGCGTATTTCGGCGTCGTGGGCCAGCACACAGCGTATGACGTGCATGCGCCGCACATTGCCCGATGCGCTGATCGCAGCGCGCTGACTCAATGCAGCTACTTTGCTGATGAGCTCCGCGCACGTCATCTCGGCTACCACCAGACCATCCCAGTCGGACGCGCGTGCGGCATTGAGCATCCGGGCGCTGGCCGCCGAAATCTGCTCATAGCAGCTCAGCACAACCTCTTCAGAAATCTCATCAACGTTGACTGGGTTCAATGGCATGCCACGCATCCTTCAGTTCGGTAAGCAAACGGGTTACTTCGTCGAGCGCAGTCGGGTCATTTTTAAGGCTCGCCAACAACAGACGGCGGGCCATGTAGTCGTAGAGCGCGCGTAAATTGCCCGCGAGCCCATTCGTGCTGTTACTGCTACTTCCGCCAGGGTTATTGCCATCGTTATCGACAATGGCGGCCTTCAGACCCTCGTCAATGATCTGAATCGCCTTGGATATCGATTGCCCTCTGATCGCAATGGCAGAAATTTCACTCGCATGCATCGCGCCGTGTGCACGCGCGATGGCCAGTATCGCCCCCTCAAACAGCATGTGTATCAGGCGGTGCGGGTGTGCCGAGGCGATGGCGGATTCGAGCCCCACATTGGCATAGGCGCGTGCTGCCGAGTTGGACGTTGTGTTGGAATACCCTGCCATGGTTTCAATCTCGCGTAGTTACTGGTACAGGTTTTATCGGCTATTTATTCGAATTATTGAGCTGCGAAGTGAGAAAGCTCCCCGTCGCATTCATGCTGGTCATCAGTTGATCCAGTGCGGCGAACTGAGTGCGGTAGCGCGCCTCTATTGACGACATGCGATCTTCCAGGCGCGTTTGCTGATCTGCAATACGTTGAATATTCGACTGAATGCCGTCGGTACGTGCAGTCAGCGTGCCGCTGCTGCTCAATGCGGAATCGAGCGAACTGGTCAGCGCACGCGCGAATGAACCCATCATGCTGCTGGCAGCCGCCGGATTTGCGGCGACCGCTGCATCGTATTTGGCGCTGTTTACCGATAGCGTGCCATTGCTTTGCACAGTAATGCCCAGCGACGACAGATTGCGGTAGGTATCGCCGTCCACACCGTAATTGCTGGTAACCGTGCGCCGCAATTGCGCCTGCACGCCACGGATCGACGATTCGCCGTTGAGCGGACCGCCGCTGCGCGCCGCTGCGTCGTAACTCGACTGACTTTTCATGGTGCCACTGGCCGTGTTATAGGATTTGACCAGTTCGTCCAGCGTGGTACGCATAGCCGCCGTATCGCGCGTCACGGCCACATTAGTGCTGCCAACACTGGCCAGTTTGAACGTTATGCCGCCAACCGCGTCGGAGACATCGTTGGACGGCCGCGTCATCGGCAGACCATCCACTTCGAATACAGCGTCGCGCCCGACGCGCGCCTCGGTCATGTTGCGTCCGGCGCTGCCAGCGGCGATTTCGGGATCGAAGGCCAGCAGCGATAGTCCCGCAGCATCCGTGTTGTTGCCATCATCATCCGTGGTACGTATGCGCATGCCTTGCGCTGCGCCGGTGTCATTGGCGCCGATTACCAGGCGAAATCCGCTGCCATCGTTCACGACCGAGGCGGTGACACCGGCCTTTGCGTTGTTGATGGCATCGCGCATGCCGGTGAGCGTTGTGTTGGCAGGAATCGTGATGGTTACAGCCGGTATGTCGACGTTGGCAGTAAAAGTCGTGCCATCGAAACTGCCACGGTCTATGGCAATAGCGCCGCTGCCGACAATGGAATCAGCTGCCGTAAACGCGCTGGTGTAGATGCGATGCGCGGTTGCGAGGGATTGCACACTTAAGCCATACACAGCCGGTGTAGCGCCGGATTGAACCGTAGCGGCGGCAACCCCAGGCATACTGTTCGTTACCGTGGCCGGAATGGACGACATGGCATCGCTCAATGCGCGCGATGCCGTTTGCAATGTCGAGAGCACGCCTTTGGTCACACCGAAAGCAGAGAGATTCGCCTGGAATTTCGCCGTCTTTGCGGTTAATGCCCTGATCGGCGCGCGCTCAACCTCCATCAGGCTGGCAACCAGCGTGTTGGCGTCTATATTACTACCGAGACCAGCAAGGGGATTCATAAGGGATTCACCTGTTATCGCTTCGTGAAATGCAGATGCCGTGGCGAGGGAATCCCCCGCCACGGCGCTGCTAACGCGTGTTTCTGCTGATCACTGCCGTTGCGGATTAACGCAGCAGCGCCAACACTTGCTGTGGCAACTGGTTGGCTTGCGTCAGCATGGCCATGCCGGCTTGTTGCAGAATCTGTCCGCGTGACAGGCTCGCCGTTTCCGTCGCAAAGTCTGCGTCGGTGATACGTCCGCGCGCCGCGGTTTGATTTTCAACCGACACCTGCAGGTTGGCAATCACCGAATCAAAGCGGTTTTGATCCGCACCATAGTTACCACGCTCTTGCGCAATGGCGATCAAGGCCGCGTCGATGTTGTCCATCGCCGTGGTGGAGTTCGCCACAGCGGTGATGTCGCCGGCAGTGACGGCCGTCACGTTAGCATCACTGGACATATCAATGGTGGTGATGTCGATGGTGTCAGTCGAATTCGCGCCCACCTGAAAGGTCAGCGTACCCGCATCACTGCCGAGAATATTCTGGCCGTTGAATTTTGTATCGGTCAGTATGCGGGTAATTTCCGCACCCAATTGTTGATATTCCGCGTCCAGATTCAAGCGGTCGTCAGAGCTGTTAGTGACGTTGGCCGATTGCACCGCGAGTTCGCGCATGCGTTGCAGCGAATCCGTTACTTTGGCGAGCGAGCCTTCCGCCACGGCGGCGAGAGAAATCGCATCGTTTGAGTTGCGGATGCCGACGCTCATGCCGCGAATCTGCGAAGTCATGCGATCGGAGATCGCCATGCCCGCAGCGTCATCCTTGGCGCTGTTGACACGCAAGCCCGAAGACAAACGTTGCATGGATGTACTGAGCGCCATCTGGGTAGCGCCGATATTGCGTTGGGCATTGAGTGAAGATATGTTGGTGTTGACTGAAAGCATTTTGAATCTCCTGTTGTATGACTATCGATTGAAAACCCAGTTTTTTCCCGGAACTGATTTCCGGGACGGTGCGTAAACCACCGATAGCTGCTTAACGGACTGCGTTGCGGAAAACTTTAATCATCACGAAAACTTTTCAAAGTGCCTCCATGAATAAATCAAGTAATGCATGGCAGTGTATCGGCACAATTTGCGCCGCAAGCAGGGAGCATCGCGGAAATTCCATCGCACTCTGCCCGCTTAAGGCGTGAGGTTGCCTGCGTCCGTATCGTGATTGTCAGTGGTATGTGAATTCGGAATTACGCTAGGCAATTGTTTTTATTCAATAAAGTGTTTTCATAGTGAAAAGCCCTACAAAGCGTGCGGGCGCCGCCCTACGTGTTTCGTGGTGCTAATCGGATTCAAGTTATCCGTTGACGCGACGATCATGGCCCCACGTTGAACGGCCCGACTTGGGCGGCATGAATGACACAACCGACCTGCACAATTTGCGCAATTTGAAAGGGGATCACATGAACACGGACAATCTGCTGGATGAAATTCGCGAGACGAATCTGGCGTATCTGATGCTGGCGCAGCACATGATTCGCAAGGATCGGACGCAGGCACTGTACCGCCTGGGCATCAATAGCGAAGTGGCCGATATCATTAATGGCCTGACCCCCGGGCAATTGCTCAAGGTGGCGGCGGCAAACCTGATGATGTGCCGCTTTCGCTTTGACGACAAAATGGTGTGGGAATTGATTACCAGCCACGGCAGCGATGTGCAGGCCAAGCGCACGCACGCGGGCATATTGATGTCGGGCAACCTGGCAGAGGTGATCTAAATGATGCGCTCAAAGAGTATTGAAGGTGAAGGCCGTGAAATCGAACGCGCTGCAGCGCTGGTAAAACTGGGCGCCCGGCTGCAACTGCTGGAGTGTGAAACCAAACTCTCGCGCGAACGACTGCTGCGCCTGTATAAAGAGGTGCACAAGAAATCGCCACCCAAAGGCATGCTGCCATTTTCAACCGACTGGTTCATGAGCTGGCAGCCCAACACACACGCCTCGATGTTTTTGAATATCTATGAATATCTGACCAAGGCGTCTGATGTCGACGAGGTGGATGCGCTGGTAAAAAGCTACCAGTTGTATCAGGAGCAACTCAAGGTGCTGGATTTGCCCGAAGTGCTGTCGGTTACGCGGGCGTGGCGGCTGATTAAATTCGTCGACTCCGGCATGCTCACGCTCAAACCGTGTACCCATTGCGCCGGGATGTTTGTCGTACATACGCTGGATTTGCATGAGCACTTTGTCTGCGGCTTGTGTCACATGCCGGCGCGCGCGGGCAAGAGCGCGCACGCGTTGGCGAGTGAGCGTTCCGAGAGACTTAACTGAGTGGTTGAATGGCGATTTAAAACCGAACGACATCACCGCAAAGGCGCAAAGCACAGCAGCAACCCTTAGCCCACTCAAGAATCCGCCCTGCCTGCCGTAAATAAGGCATTCCCGCAATTCATAGCGGAAAACGGCGATTTGGAAAGGACAACCCATGCTAGTAATCGTGGGCTATCTGGTGGTGTGTGGTTCGGTATTCGGTGGCTACGCGCTGGGCGGCGGCCATTTGGGTGCGCTGTTTCAACCGCTTGAACTGTTGATGATCGGCGGTGCCGGGGCCGGCGCTTTTGTCGTGGGCAATTCGCCCAAAGTGCTTAAGGCAACGCTGGTTGCGTTGCCTTCCGTGCTGAAAGGCTCCAAGTACACCAAGGCGCGCTACATGGAGCTGTTGGGCATGATGTTCGCCATCCTCACCAAAATTCGCAAGGAAGGGTTGGTGTCGGTCGAGAAAGACGTGGATAAACCGGAAGAAAGCGCGCTGTTTACGCAATATCCCGCCTTGCTCGCGGACCATCACTTGATCGAATTTATTACCGACTACCTGCGCTTGATGGTCAGCGGCAATCTGAATTCACACGAAATATCCGATTTGATGGATGGCGAGATGGATGCGCACCACCATGAAGGCGGGATACCGGCTTCGGTGGTTGCCAAAACAGCCGATGGTTTGCCGGCGTTTGGCATTGTGGCGGCAGTAATGGGCGTGGTGCATACCATGGGTTCCGTTGGGCGCCCGCCTTCTGAGTTGGGTGAAATGATTGCCCATGCGCTGGTGGGAACATTCCTCGGCATTCTGCTGGCGTATGGCTTTGTCGGCCCGCTGGCGAGCTTGCTGGAACAAAAATTGGATGAGGCCAGCAAGGAGTTTGAATGCGTCAAGGTCACGCTGCTGGCATCACTCAATGGTTATGCTCCTTCGCTGGCGGTGGAGTTTGGCCGCAAGGTGCTGCTGTCCACCGAACGTCCGGGCTTTTCCGAACTGGAAGAACAGCTACGTCAGGCCAAGGCAAAATAAGGGGCGCGCATCATGGCTGCGGCTAAAGGCAAGGGCGAGAAACAGCCCATCATTATCAAGAAGATCAAGAAAGGCGGCCACGGCGGCCATCACGGCGGCGCCTGGAAAATCGCCTACGCTGACTTCGTGACGGCCATGATGGCGTTCTTTTTGCTGATGTGGTTGCTGGGCTCCACCACCAAGGGCGATCTTCAGGGCATTTCCGACTACTTTCAAACGCCGCTGAAAGTGGCGATGGCCGGCGGGTCAGGCTCTGGCGACGCCAACTCCATTCTCAAGGGCGGCGGCACCGACATTACACGCGTCACCGGCCAGGTGCGTAACGGCTCCGAGCCGGAAAAGCGCAATCTGATGAAGGCCGCCAAGGCGGAAATCGAGCGCAGCGAGCGTGTGCAACTCGAAAAACTCAAGACCAAAGTCGAAGCCTTGCTCACAGGCAATCCCAATCTGGAGGCGTTCAAGTCGCAGATTCGCCTGGACATTACCAACGAAGGCCTGCGCATACAGATTGTTGATGCGCAGAATCGGCCGATGTTTGATTCCGGCAGTTCGCATGTCAAAGATTACACCCGCGAGTTGTTGCACGCGATTGGGCGTGTGCTGGCCGAAGGCGATAGCAAACTATCCCTGGCAGGCCATACCGACGCCCAACCGTTTGTGGGTGGCGAAAAGGGTTACAGCAACTGGGAATTGTCTTCCGAGCGCGCCAACGCCTCGCGCCGTGAATTAATGGCCGCCGGTGTGGACGAAGGAAAAATCGTGCGCGTTGTCGGTCTCGCATCGTCAGTGCAGTTGGTGAAAGAGAATCCCAACGACCCGGCTAACCGCCGCATCAGCATCGTGGTGCTCAATCGCAAAACCGAACGCGCGCTAACGCGGGATGGCAATACGCTGGATGTGAGTGATGCTGCCGAGGTCGAGGCCGCCGTATCACGACGCTGAAAACCGATGGCAGAAACGAAAGCAACAGGAGACAGTATGAACGCAAATCCAACGCTTGCCATGGCGCAATCCGGCCTTGAGCATCAGGTCAGGCTGGCGGCTCACGCCCGTACGCTGGCGCAATGCTGGCGCGGTGTTGATTGTGCCGATGACGGCAGTGATGATGATCTGATTGCGCAGACACACATATTTCTGGATGACGTGATACTGCATGCAGAAAGCACTGCGGATTGTTTTGCGAAAATCTTGCGGGCGCAAGACAAATAATTGTTTAAAAACAAATAGTTACGATAATATCTCTTATGGCACACAACCAACACTAAAAATTTTTAGCCAACGATTTACACAAATGAACACAGATTACCTTCAACACCGCAGTCGGGTTTTAATCGGTGAAAATCTGCGTAAATCTGTGGCAAATGAATTGTGCTTGGGGCGGCATGACGCCTACCGTAATCGAAATGGCATCTGATACAGCCACACCTGCCGCCCATCAACGCAATTCAGCACCCGCTGCGGTTTGAGCGTAGTTACTTCAAACTCAAGACTCGCCATCCACGCGCCATGCCGCAATTCGCGTGCCGCTTTTTCCGCAGCACGCGGCATGCTCTCCGGGCGCTGGAATAGATAAACCATATCGCAGGCGGACCAGTCAGCGGCCCAAATGTCCGCACGCCGGACGCGCGCAAATCGGCATCGCCACGCGCAGGCGATGCGCAGCGGCCAGCTCCACTCCAGTCCCTCAATGCGGGCTGTTGGATATTCGCGATGCAGTTCGCGCAAGCCGTCGCCTAAACCGCAGCCTGCATCGACAACCAGTGATTGTGCTGGCAACGGCGCCAACGCCGCCAAGCCGCGCAATGCACTCACAGGCGTAGGGAACAACGGCGCATCGCGCCACGTGTTGATCGGGTAAAGCAGCGCCAGCAGCGCCAGCGGCAAAAGCCACGCCACACCAGGTACGTTTGCCATGCCGCTCATCAGTAACGACAGCGGAAAGCCGGCCGCCATGAACACGCGCCGCCACGGCGTGCTGCCCCATAGGCTCATCACTGCGCCTGACGCACAGGCGATTAACAGTGTGAGCCAACCCACCACGGCAAGCGACGACAGTGCCGTGAACACGAGCCATGCCGCACCCCACACCAGCAATGCGGGTAGCGGCCACTTCAGCGAGATGGATCGATTGCGCGTTGCGGTTGCCAACATGATGTGCGGGACTTTGAACCAGTCGTCCTGCGCGTAATCACGGAACACCGCCCGAAAAAGCGGTTTCCTCCGGGGCTTGCGGCCCTCAAGTGCCATCAATAATGGCAGCTCTACGAGAGAGTGTGCATGGCCAACGAACAAGATCAGGAACGCAATTTACCCGCAACCGCCAAGCGGCTGGAAGAAGTCCGCGAGGAAGGCCGCACCGCGCGCTCAACCGAGCTGGCCGGTGCTGCGGTGCTGGCGGTGCTGGCGGGTGCTACATGGATGGCCGGCCCGGCGTGGATAGCACAGTGGCGGCTGTTTGTACGCACGGGCTTGCGCATTGAGCGCGCTGATGTACTGGATGGCGCCTCGCCTACCTTGCGGCTGGCCGAAATGGCGTGGCAGGCGGCAGGCGTATTCCTGCCCGTTGCGGGCATTGCAGCGATTGCCGCACTGGCCGGTACGCTGGCGGTAGGCGGTTGGCTATTCAGCCCCGGCGCACTGTCATTTAAATTTGAGCGCATGAGTCCGCTCGCCACCTTCGAGCGCGTGTTTTCACTGCAAGGATTGGGCGAACTAGGCAAAACCCTGTTCAAGGTGCTGGTGCTGGGTGTGGCCGGTGCGTGTTCGGCGTGGTATTTCAAAGACGCGGCAGCGGGATTGGTACTCACGGCATTACCCGATGCCCTGCGCGGTACCGGCCATATTCTATTGGGCGCACTTTGCACGCTGGTGGCTGCAATGGTTTTGATCGCGGCCCTTGATGTGCCGTTCCAGTTGTGGCGTTTTCATTCGGGCCTGCGCATGAGTGCGGAGGAAGTGCGTCGCGAACAACGCGAGTCCGATGGTGACCCCCAAGTCAAGGGGCGTATCCGCGCCCAGCAACGCGAGATGGCACGTCGCCGCATGATGTCGGACGTGCCCAAGGCCGATGTCATCGTCACCAATCCTACGCACTACGCCGTCGCGCTTCAGTATCTCGAAGGCAAAATGGGTGCGCCACGCGTACTCGCCAAAGGCGCTGATGACGTGGCACAGGCCATACGGGTGTTGGGCCTGCAACACGGCATACCGCTGCTGGAGGCGCCGCCGCTGGCACGCGCCCTGTATACGCATGGCGAAATTGGCGCCGAGATTCCGGCTGAACTGTACGGTGTGGTGGCACAAGTACTGGCCTGGGTATTCCAGTTGCGGCGTCATATGCAGGGCGAAGCCGGATTCAGTGAACGACCCGAAGCGCCGCGCGTGCTGGATGTGCCTGCAGGTCTTGATCCGGCAACACCATTGGCAGGAGCCACCTCATGAACACGCTCGTTGACCGCCTCGGATTGAGCATGCCACGGCTTAAGCCGCTGACCGTGCCGCTGGTCATCATTCTCATTCTGGCGATGATGATATTGCCGCTGCCAACGTTGCTGCTCGACGTGTTGTTCACCTTCAACATTGCCGTGGCGATGCTGGTGTTGCTGGTCACTGTATACACCGTAAAACCGCTGGATTTTGCCGCATTTCCCTCGATATTGTTGTTGACTACCTTGATGCGCCTGTCGCTCAACGTCGCGTCAACGCGCGTGGTGTTGATGAATGGCCACACCGGGCCGGAGGCAGCAGGAAAGGTGATTGAATCCTTCGGGCATTTTGTGGTGGGCGGCAATTTTGCTGTGGGCCTGGTGGTGTTTATTGTGTTGGTGGTGATCAACTTTGTGGTGATCACCAAGGGCGCCGGACGAATCGCGGAAGTCAGCGCGCGCTTCACGCTGGATGCCATGCCCGGCAAGCAAATGGCGATTGATGCGGACCTCAACGCGGGTTTGATTGGCGAGGCTGATGCGCGCCGCCGCCGTACTGAGGTAACGGAGGAAGCACAATTTTTCGGCTCCATGGATGGCGCCTCAAAGTTTGTGCGGGGTGATGCTATCGCGGGCATTCTGATTCTGGTGGTCAACATAATCGGCGGCCTGGCCATCGGCATCATTGCGCATGATCTGCCGCTGGCGGTGGCGGCACGTAACTACGTGTTGCTGGCGATAGGCGATGGCCTGGTCGCGCAAATTCCTGCACTGGTGATTTCAACTGCAGCGGCATTGATCGTCACCCGCGTGGGTAAGGAAGAAGACGTCGGCGCGCAACTAACGAATCAATTGTTTTCCACACCCAATGCACTGACCATCACGGCCGGCATTCTGTTGATGCTGGGCATGGTACCGGGCATGCCCCACACACCGTTTCTGCTATTGGGCGGAGGTTGTGCCGTACTGGGTTGGCATTTACGTAAGAAAGCCGCTCTCGTTAAAGAATCCACGGCAGCAGAGCCGCCACCTGCGCCGGAAAATCAGGAAGCGAGCTGGGACGACATCGTGCCGGTGGACATGCTCGCGCTTGAAGTGGGATACCGGCTGATTCCGCTGGTCGACACACGACAGGATGGCGATTTGCTGCGGCGCATTCGTGCGATACGCAAACGGTTTGCGCAGGATGCTGGCTTCCTGCCAGCGCTGGTTCACATCCGCGACAACCTCGAATTGAAGCCCAACGGTTATCGCATCTTGCTGAAGGGCGTAGTGGTGGGCGAAGGCGAATCGGTGCATGGCATGTTCCTCGCCATTGATCCGGGCCAGGCCAGCGTGGCGCTGGTCGGCACCAAGACCCACGATCCGGCATTTGGCTTGCCTGCGGTATGGATAGAGTCAGCCATGCGCGAGCAGGCGCAGATCGGTGGGCATACCGTAGTGGATGCCAGCACCGTGGTAGCTACGCATATCAATCAGCTTATGCAAAACCATTCGGCTGCGTTGCTCGGGCGGCAGGAAGTGCAAAGCCTGCTGGAACATTTCGGCAAAAACGGCGGCAAATTGATTGAAGACCTGGTGCCCAAGCTGCTGCCGGTTGCGACGCTGCAAAAGGTGCTGCAAAACCTGCTTGAAGAAGGCGTGGGTATCCGTGATCTGCGCACCATACTTGAAACGCTGGCTGAACACGCCGCGCGTACGCAGGACGCTATCGAGCTGACGGCCCGTGTGCGCGTGGCACTTGGCGCAGCAATTACGCAACAGCAATTTGGTCATGCCAATGAATTACCGGTGATGGTGTTCGATCCGGAACTGGAAAAGTTGCTGGCGCAGGCCGCCAGCGGTGGCGTATTTGCGCTGGAACCGGGTCTCGCCGATACCCTGTCGCGCGAAGTCCAGCAAGCCGTGCGCGCGCAGGAATTGCGCGGCGAGCCAACCGTATTACTCGCGCCCGACGGTCTGCGTCAGGCGCTGGCGCGCCTGCTGCGTCGCGGCCTGCCGCAATTGCGAATTCTTGCCCACAGTGAAATCCCCGATAACCGCGCGATACGCGTAACTACCCTTGTTGGAGCACCCTCATGATTCCCAAGCGATTTGTCGCAGCCAATGCCCGCGTAGCCTTAAAACAAGTCAGGGCCGAATTGGGCATGGATGCCGTGATTCTTTCCAATCGCAGCATTGCCGAAGGCGCTGAAATTGTCGCGGTATCGATGGCCGACATCGAGCCCCTTACTGCGTCAGCCGCCAGCTTTACCACAGCGGCGACTACGCAAGCCACTACAACAGTGATGCCGGCGTCGCCCATGCCCCATGCGCCATCACCAACAATGCTCGCACCGATGCCGCAGTACAACGCGCCTCCGTTGCGCCACGCGCTACGCACAACCCCTTCGTTGTCCGTTGCCAATCCATCCTCTGGCACCTGGCGCACGCCAGTCGCAGCGGCTGAAGTGTCGGCGCAAAGCGCCCCCGCGCAAGGCGGCTTTGATCCGCAAGCGGCCCGCGCGCAGGAAGCCACCATGCTGGCAGAAATCCGCGCCATGAAAAGCATGTTGTCCGAGCAGGTATCCAGTTTTAACTGGAGTGAAACGCTGCGGCTGCGACCATTGCGTGGCCGCATGCTGCGCACTTTACTGGATTCCGGCTTCAGCGTGTCGCTTGCACGCAGCGTGGTTGAACACATGCCCGACGACTACTCACCTGATTCTGCACGGCACTGGGTGATACAGGTACTGGCACGTAATCTGCTGACCTCCGCTGCCGGCGACCTGACCGACCGTGGTGGCGTGTATGCGCTGGTGGGGCCAACGGGCGTGGGCAAAACCACCACTACCGCCAAGCTCGCAGCGCGCTGCGTGATGAAGCATGGCCCGTCACGGCTGGGTTTGGTAATGACCGACGACTATCGGGTCGGCGCACAGGATCAATTACGCATCTATGGACGACTGCTCGGCGTGCCCGTTTATGTGGCGCAAACGCCAGACGATCTGAAGCAGGCGCTGGCCGCAATGGGCGATAAGCATCTGGTGTTGATCGACACCGTGGGCATGAGCCAGAACGATGAGCGTGTGGCGGCGCAGCATGATTTGCTGATCAGCGCTGGCGTGCAGCGTTTGCTGCTGCTCAATGCGACTGCACAAGCCGAAACACTCGAGCAGGTGGCGAAGGTGTATTGCACCCACCAGAATCGTGCGGCGCCGGTAGCGGGCGCCATACTCACCAAGCTTGATGAGGCCGCACGGCCCGGCTGTGCGCTGGATGTGATTATTCGCCGCAAACTGGCGCTGCACTTTTGCTCCTCTGGCCAGCGCGTGCCGGAAGACCTGGAACTCGCCAATCCCGCTGCACTCGCACGACTATCGTTGCAAAAGGACATTGCGGCGGGTGGCAGCCCGATATTTTCACTGGGCGATAACGAGGCCGGCCTGTTTATGACGCGCCCGCAATCGCTGTCGCACCCTGAGCATCTGATTGAGGTGCGCACATGATGTCGACAGCCTTGGATCAGGCCGCTGGATTGCGGCGCATGTACCTTGCGCCTGGCACGCGCGTATTGCCGGTGTTTGGCGCGCCAGAGCGGGTGCAGGTGATGGTGAATCTGGCCACAGCGCTTGCGCGCATGGAGCAGCAGGTGCTTGCGCTGGACGCGTCGCGCGGTGAAATTGCACCCGCGTTCGGTCTTTCAGCGCGGTATGAATTGAAGCACGTGCTGGATCGCGACATTTCGTTTCAGCGGGCGACCCTGCACACCCGTTTTGGCGTGCAGGTGCTGCCTGCAGGACGCGGTATGCGCTTGCTTGCTGCGTCTGGTGTTAGTGCGTTGGATCTCTTTGAATCGCTGGCACAGATGGCGGCGCCGGTGGACCTGATCCTCGTCAACGGCGAAGCCGAAGTACGCACGGCGCGACTGCTGCCTTCGCACGGCGAGGCTTTGATGGTTTTGCCGCGTGGCGCTGAGGCCGTGCTTGAGGCCGCAGCCCGCATGAAAGCGCTGCATGCACAGTACGGATTTGAGCGTTTTCGCGTGATGATGACGCGTGCAACGTACGATGACGCGCAGGCTGCTGTCGATTTGCTGGCGCGATCAATGTTCGACCACGCCGGTATTGAAGTCGAGTTCGGCGGCAACATCCCGCCAGACCGACGGTTGTGGGAGGCCGCGCGTGCGCGCCGTACCATCTTCGATGTTGACCCCACCGGCCCGGTAGCACGCGCGTATCAGAACACAGCGACCGCCATGACCGGCTGGAATCTGACCGTGGTGACACCGGTGGTTTCACCCGAAGACGCTGGGGCGGCTGCGGCCCCCGCGGCTGCGTTTCCGGCAATGTTTCCCGCCATCACAAAACTTCACTAGGACATAATCATGTATACCGAAAACGGGACGTTGGATCGCAAGCAGTGCATCGAGAAATTCTCGCCGATGGTCAAGCGCATTGCGCACCATCTGATGGCGCGCCTGCCGGCCAGTGTGCAATTGGGCGACATGGTGCAGGCGGGACTGATCGGACTGGTGGATGCCGCAGGCCGCTATGAAAACAGTCAGGGCGTGCAATTTGAAACCTATGCCGCGCAACGCATACGCGGCGCCATGCTCGATGAGCTGCGCACCAATGATTGGGTGCCACGCGGCGTGCGCAAGGCGCAACGCAAAATAGATACCGCGCAATCGCAACTGGAGCAAATGCTCGGCCGTGCGCCGCTCGAAGCCGAAATCGCCGAGCATATGGAAATCCCGCTCGACGACTACCGCGACATGCTGAACGACACCTACGGCTTTCAATTGGTGCACGTCGACGATTTTGATCATGGTGGGGACGGCGGCGACCGCGGTGAATTTATGGATCGCCATTGTCCACCCGATCACGCCGATCCGTTTGCCATGCTGTCCGATGCGCACTTCAAAAAAGCCTTGGTCGGGGCGATTGAATTGCTGCCCGAACGTGAAAAACTGCTGATGGGGCTGTATTACGAAAAAGAGTTAAATTTCAAAGAGATAGCCGCAGTACTCGGTGTAACAGAATCGCGCGTGTGCCAGTTGCACAGTCAGGCGGTGACGCGGCTGCGCGGCAAGCTTAAGGATTGGAAAGGGCAGTGGAATAATTGAGGCTGGGCACAATCACTGCGGCGCCGTTACAACCTTCAGTCCGGCGCTTTCCGCTGCTGTAGCAAGCCGCCTATCGAACACCGGAACACCGCGAAATCGATGGATGAAACGGCACCAGCATTCAACCGCAATGCACTCGCCAGATGAATGGCATCGAGTCCACGCAATGTTGCCAATGCTTTGTCCTTGGAGACACGGCTTTGCATTGCCGCCCCGTGCCCGCTTCGCGCACGTAATGCTTGACCAGCGCCGGGGTATCGAGATGCAGAATCAATGGCGGCCTTGTTTGACCCACATGGAGAGCGACACGCCTTACGATTCGATTCGCCCTGCGGCAGGCCGACGGGCTTGCCGCCATTCCAGCGGATGCCAAACAATTACGCCAGCGATGCAAGTGATGCGCTGGCTTCAAACGGCACAATGCGCGCTATAGGGAGTTTATGCGCTTTGGCCGTCACGGCTTGGCCCTCAACGGCCCTTTTGACGTAGCTACGGAGACTGGCTTGCCTGCGTGCCCATCATCAAAGTGCCCACACCTTTCTATTGGTGAACGCATTAGTAGCGCAGCACTGATCCGCGTAAATTTATGGGGCGCGACGCAAGTGTTCCCATGCCGCCGCCACTGTCAATCGGGTGACAGCTAAAATGTAGAAGTTGCGCGCCGATCTGACAGTTACTGATTGGTCGTGCTGGGTTGTCAGATCAATTCAGTTGCGTAACGTTGGTGTCGTAGCCCTCCTTTCCGGCAATCAGAATCGGCTTGCAGTTGCATGAGTGGCTCGTAAATCTTCTTTCTGAATGGCATCTGATAGAACTCCTGCGAGATCGTCTTGTGGAAACGCTCGCAGACGCCGTCGGTTTGCGGTTGACGCATTGGCTCTTGGTATGCTCGACCCTCTCCTTTGTGGTCCGGCTTGCGCCGGAATCATGTACTAGTTTCTCCAATATGGGCCCGCTTCGAATGTTTTGAGGCTGCTGCCCAAAATGGAGGAGCATCAAGTGCGGGGTTCAACCATCACCAATTTTACATATTCAAATACTGTATCTGTGTCGTCGTGAACTGCGATATCTGCGTCGTCGTCAGTGCTCCCACTTGCGGGGCCGTCAGCGCGCCCACCTGGCTGGTCGTCAACTGTGCTACGGGCAGTGCCGTCACCTGGGTGGTGGATAGTGCTGCTATTTCCAAGGCTGAGATCGACTGGATTTGCGCCGTGCTCAAGGCACCCAGCACTGTGGTGGTCAACCCCGACACCTGCGCGGTGGTCAATGCCCCAATCTGCGCGGTGGTTAAAGTGGCTCCCAAGCCGCTGATCTGCGTGTAAATCATAGCCGCGACTTGGCTGGTTGTGATGCCTGTGACCTGCGTGGTAGATAAGGCACCCAACTGCGTGGTCGTGAGTGAGCCGATTTCCTTGGTCGATATGGCCTGCAACTGCACCGTGCTCAAGCCGCCCAGCGTGGTGGTGCTCAGTCCCGACGCTTGCGCGGTAGTCAATGCGCCTATCTGCGAGGTGGTGAAGGCCGTACCCAGTGCGCCGATCTGGGCCGTTGTCAGCGAGGCAATTTCGCTCGTCGAGATGGCCTGCAACTGGGCTGTGCTCAAGGTTCCCAGCACCGTGGTTGTCAGACCAGCGGCTTGCGCTGTGGTCAATGCGCCAATCTGCGTGGTGGTTAAACTGGCTCCCAGGCCGCTGATCTGCGTGTAAATCATGGCCGCGACCTGGCTGGTTGTGATGCCTGTGACCTGCGTGGTCGAAAATCCGCCCAACTGCGTGGTGGTCAGTGCGGCAATTTCCTTGGTCGAGATCGCCTGTAACTGTGCGGTGCTCAAGCCCCCCAGCGTGGTGGTGCTCAGTCCCGATGCCTGCGCGGTGGTCAACGCGCCGATCTGCGCGGTGGTGAAGGCGGTACCCAATGCGCCAACCTGGGCCGTTGTCAGTGAGGAGATATCACTGGCTGAGATCGCCTGCAATTGAGCTGTGCTCAAGGTTCCCAGCACCGTGGTTGTCAGTCCTGAGGATTGCGCTGCGATCAGCGCATCCACTTGCGTAGTGGTGAATTTTGCCGCCAGCGTTCCAACCTGGGCGGTCGTCAGTGCCGCCACCTGACTGGTCGTGATGCCTGTGACCTGGGTGGTCGATAAGGCGCCCAACTGGGTGGTCGTCAGTGAGCCGATTTCCTTGGTGGATATCGACTGTAATTGTGCCGTGCTCAAGCTGCCCAGCGTGGTGGTGCTCAATCCTGAAGCTTGCGCCGTGGTCAGTGCACCAATCTGGCTGGTGGTGAAAGTGGTTCCCAACGCGCCGACCTGAGCTGTCGTCAGCGAGGCAATTTCGCTCGTCGAGATGGCCTGCAACTGGGCCGTGCTCAGGGTACCCAACACGGTAGTGGTCAGTCCTGAAGCCTGCGCGGTGGTTAATGCGCCAATCTGTGTGGTGGTCAAATTGGCTGCCAATGAACTCACCTGGGCGGTCGTCAGCGCTGCTACCTGGCTGGTTGTGATGCCAGTAGCCTGTGTGGTCGATAAGGCGCCCAACTGCGTGGTCGTGAGTGAGCCGATTTCCTTGGTCGATATGGCCTGCAACTGGGCCGTGCTCAAGCTGCCCAGCGTGGTGGTGCTCAATCCTGAAGCTTGCGCCGTCGTCAGTGCGCCGATCTGCGCGGTGGTGAAAGCGGTAGTCAATGCGCCGACTTGAGCCGTTGTCAGTGCAGCGATCTCATTCGTCGAGATGGCTTGCAACTGCGCTGTAGTCAGAGTGCCTATCACCGTGGTCGTCAGTCCAGCGGCTTGCGCTGTGGTCAATGCGCCAATCTGTGTGGTGGTCAAATTGGCCGCCAATGAACTCACCTGGGCGGTCGTGAGTGCTGCCACCTGGCTGGTCGTGATTCCGGTGACCTGCGTGGTCGATAAGGCGCCCAACTGCGTGGTCGTCAGTGAACCGATTTCCTTGGTCGATATGGCCTGCAATTGCGCCGTGCTCAAGCTGCCCAGCGTGGTGGTGCTCAATCCTGAAGCCTGCGCCGTGGTCAGTGCGCCAATTTGCGCGGTGGTGAAGGCGGTAGTCAATGCACCGACTTGAGCCGTTGTCAGTGCAGCGATTTCCTTGGTGGAGATCGCCTGCAATTGCGCCGTGCTCAGGGTTCCCAGCACCGTGGTTGTCAGTCCAGCGGCTTGCGCTGTGGTCAATGCGCCAATCTGCGTGGTGGTTAAATTAGCTGCGAGGGATCCAACCTGAGCGGCTGTGAGTGCTGCCACCTGACTGGTCGTGATGCCTGTGACCTGCGTGGTCGATAAGGCGCCCAACTGTGTGGTCGTCAGTGAGCCGATTTCCTTGGTGGATATCGACTGTAATTGTGCCGTGCTCAAGCTGCCCAGCGTGGTGGTGCTCAATCCTGAAGCTTGCGCCGTCGTCAGTGCGCCGATCTGCGCGGTGGTGAAGGCGGTAGTCAATGCACCGACTTGAGCCGTTGTCAGTGCAGCGATTTCCTTGGTGGAGATCGCCTGCAATTGCGCCGTGCTCAGGGCACCCAGCACCGTGGTTGTCAGTCCAGCGGCTTGTGCTGTGGTCAATGCGCCAATCTGTGTGGTGGTTAAATTGGCTGCCAGTGTCCCGGCCTGGCTGACCGTCAGCGCGGATACCTGACTCGTAGTCAGGGCGGCAATCTGGCTGGTTGACAAGGCCGAAACCTGTGCCGTTGTCAGAACCGCTATGTCTGCTTTGCTGATCGCATCCAGCTGCGAGTTACTGAACAGGGCAAGTGCAGCCGTGCTGATCTGGACAATGTTTACGGTAGAGATTGCCCCGATCTGGGCCGTCGTCAATTGCTGTGCCTGAGTCGTACTCAGGGCCTGAATATCGCTAGTGGATAGTGACGATATCTGCTTGGTGCTCAGAGCCGCGATTTGCGTCGGCGACAGGGACGATATGATGGAAGTCATGAGTCATTGCTCCTATATTAATTGTCTATGGTCGGTTGCTTCACCGCCAATCGCGCCACCATTTTGGAAGTCGCGACACAACGCTCCGTTGAGCCTACACACATCAACGGCGCTGCTTTTAAATTCTTGAGGCTCACGTAAATCGTCGCCAGGATTCTGGACGCGAACGGCTGCGGGGGCGTATGCAACGACAATCGGCTCAAGCGACTGGCCTTGCAGAACGTCCTGCGCAAGAAACAACTAAGGAAGCACTAAAGAAACGACTGACCGAGTCGCTACTGAAGAATGCTGCGCAGAAAACCTGCGTACCTCATCAATACGGCGGGTGCTGGCGCGGGACAGGCCATGCAAAGCGTCAAAGCAAAGGGGCAAAGATGCGTCAGTTAGAGGCCCCCGTTCGGATCGCAGTTTTTGCGCCCGACTGATTCAGCCCTTATTGACGTATTGCGTAAAGCGCCATGTGGGCGTGCTGCTGGTCGGACAGGGCAAGATCGATCATTTCAAAACCGCTGGCGCGCACAAGCTTGATGATTCGCTCGCGGCTGAAATTGTGACAGCGTTCCATTTGTGACCAATACGGGTTGGCGTTGGCAGCATCCATGGCTTTCCAGCTTGAGGACATGAGGTCAGGCATGCCTATGACCATCAGGCCACCGGGTCGCAGCACTTGCGCCGCTTTGCGTAAAGCTTCCAGCGGATACGGAATATGGTCCAGAACATCCATCAGGGACAGCACATCGACCACGATTTTGAATTGCAGGGTTATAAAATCGTGCTGCATCGCATTGAAACCCAATGCCTGAACGTTCTTAACCGCATCAAGTCGTGTGTCCAGTCCGACAGCGGCAAAGCCATAATCTGCGGCGGTCATGACTAATGCACCGTCGCCGCATCCGGCATCCACCCAGACCGGTCGGCTGGGCTGGTTGATAAAGTTCGGGTAGCCACCAAGGTGAGTGACTGCTTTTCCCACCACCTTAGTCCATGTCGCCCGCCTCGCACCGTAAATACCATTGGCGTCCGCAATCGATCTTGCACTGGCGTCGCGGAATACTTCGGTCAAACCGGCTGGCGTCCAGTAATGACGTTTATATACGTGATCGCACGACGCGCACCGCATCCATTCGGCGGAAAGCGGCAAAGGTGTGTGCCACAAATCCTGTTTAGAACAATCTGCGAAACCTAACGTCGCGCTGGCACCGTCGCACAGGGGGCAGGCTGCGAAGGCGGCCTGCCATTCTGGCGCAGGTTCCGCAATGATGGCATCGGCCTTCGGTGCGTCAGCCGGGGGCCGCACTACCGACCCGCAGTCGGGTACGTCGATAGGTCCATGTGGTGCGCCGCTGTCATGCCGCTGCACCATTAACTCGATCGCCGTTTCAAAATTCTGGGTAAACCGCAAGGTATCGAACAGCGGTGCTGTTGTGCGGTTCGCCGCAATTTTATTTCGCAGCGCCAGTCGATAGTCTGTTTCAGTGCCCATGCGTTTTGCGATACGCACCATATCGTCATGGTTTGCGCCAACCAGCTCCGGCAAATCAATCGCATTCAGCAGACTTTCGCTGACGCGCGAGGGAAAATGCCCGCCTCGGCAGGTAATTACAGGAATGCCTGCCCATAGCGCATCCGACGTAGTGGTATGTCCATTGCAGGTCAGCGTATCAAGGACCGCGTCGGCAAGCTGCAAGCGCGCCAGATGTGCCTGCGGGGCGGCAAACGGTGCGAAGATCAGTCTATCCGGCGCAATTCCGGCTAGCTGTGCGTAACGCGACAGATTCTCAACAGCAGCCGGGCTTTGACCCAACATCCAAAGTACACTGTTTGGCACCTCATTCAAAATGCGCATCCAGACGGCAAAACTGGTGCGATCAACCTTGTAAGACTGGTTGAAGGCACCGAATATGAACTTGTCGTCCGGGAGTCCGTGCAAGGCGCGAGTACCGGGATACGCTGCAAGAAAGCGCCTGCTGTCGTTGCACTGGTAGGTGTGGGGCAGGCGACAGAATGCCTCGGTGTAAAACGGCGCGCTGCTGTCGGGTGTAACGAACCGGTCCGACACGATGTAGTCAATGTCAGCGTTCGCCGCACTGCCGGGGTAACCCAGGTAAGCCACTTGCAGCGGCGCGGGCCGGTAGGCCATGATGCCCGGACGACCGCCACCCGTGTAAAGCTTCAAATCAAACAGAATGTCCAGTTGATCTTCCGCGATGCGGGCGGCAGCCTGCCTGTCGCTCAGCGAGTGGATTTCAACGTGATGTTCGACAGCATTGAGAAAACGTTGCCGGTAGTCGGAAACATCGAAACTGCTGTAGTCATACGCAAAGACTTCGAAGCGATCCCGATCATGGGATTCAAAAATGCCCGCCATCAGATACATGGTTGCATGGTTGCGAAAATCGCATGACACGTAGCCTACACGAATACGTTTTCCCTGGGGCCGGACAGCTTTGGCCTTATGCGGTTCATTACGTGGTTCAACTTGCGGCACCATACGTTTTACATAATCGCGGGTCACGCCCAGGTTGTAGGCTTCGTCCATGCACCAAGTCAGGTGCGTCAACGGATATTCATGGGGTGCGTCAAAGTTGCCGCGCTCGTACCACGCGCCGATTTTTTGCTGCAGCGATTCAACCCATTCCCACTCGCAGGTGAAGCGTGCCGGCACCAAGGCAGCCCCGACCAGCGCAGGATCGTCGGGCGATAGCGTGACAATCTTTTTGAAAGCAGCTGAAGATTCTTCATACAAATCAACACTTTGCAGTAGCAATGCCGCACGCGAGAGAAGCTGGGGATTGCTACTGACCAGCAGTTGGCGTCGGGCAAATTCAAGCGCCTCACTGTGGCGGTTGGCATTGAAAAGCGTGGTAATCAGCGCGTCTAATATCACCTCGCTATCCGAGTCTTCACCGAGGGCGGTTTGCAGGCATCTGACGGCTTCATCTGTGTTGCGCTCGGCCGCCAGCAATACTCCCGCCGCCAGCCAGTTGCGTGCGCCGCCACCTTTTGCGCCAGCTTCCTGGAATGCCTCAATGGCTTCGGCCAGACGCCCGGACTGCCGCAATGCCTCAGCTTTCAGTGCCAGCACCGCAGGGTGCTTGGGCTGTTGCGCCAGCAATTTATCGAGTTTGGGCAAGGCCTTGGCGGCGTACCCGTTGTTAACCTGCTTAAGCAGCGTAGCCAACTGCTCTGCCTGGATTATCATAAGACTCCAATTTATCAGTGGTATTCACTATGTCGCGGCACATAGCGGCTTTAGGCTGGAAAAGCGAAGCGCGTGCTACGATGACCTTTGCAAAATGAATACGCAATATTTTCATCGAATCATTTGATTTGAATCTGCAAAATAGGCGGTAGAAACCCCGTCTGTAGACTAAATTGCCACCTAAATTCTAGATCGAGTAAGCAGAATTTAAGTAGGTCAACCTTTCAAGCAGAGATTGCTATGGAAGGTATCGTGTGAAAGGCCCATGCCCTTGCAGGCATTGGAGACATTGCCAGACTTGGTCGCTAGATTGAGCCGGTCGAGCTTGCGCAAGCGCCGCACGCCAAATGCAGATTTGCCTTGTATGCGCGTTGAATTGCGTTGCGCTAAATCCCCAAATACCCATTCGCGCGGTATAACGTATTCGCGCGATGATCACCGCCGCGCAGCAGACGCAGGCGGCTTTCGCAGGCGGTGCGGTGCATGGCCAGCATGGTGGCATTGATGGCGTTAAGGCGTTGCGCACGACGGGCCAGCGCGGGCACTTCCGGCTCAATTGCGCTGGCGCTGTCGGTAGCATAGTGGGTGCCGCCGCACAGCACGTGCAGATCGTTGACGAGCACCTGCTTTGCTGCAGCGATGGCTTCCAGCACTTCGACTTGCGGATTGCCCAATGCTTGCCGTTCATGCTCCAGCAGCGCGATAAAGGTGGTGAGCGCCTGGTGCTTAGGCCCCGGTTTCAAAGCAGCGGTCGCCTGCGGTGTGAGGTCATGCATACTGGCGACCCATCAATTCGCCGATGCTCTGGATCACTTTGTCGGCGACGGCTTCTGCATTAACCTTGTAGCTGCCGTCGCGTATGGCGGCCTTGATTTGCTCTACACGCGTGGCATCGAATTCGGGTTCGCGGCTCAGTTTGGTCTCCAGTTGATGTATTTGCGTGGATAAATCCGATAGCCGGATTGATCCGCTGCCCTCGTCCGCAGTGGCCGTGCCGGCTTTGGCGGAAGCGCTGGATGCCGCAGGAGTGGCCTGCGTTAACGGGGCATTAATTTTATATAAGTTATTGATTACATTCATAATATTCTCCTTGGCCCAAGACGGTTGCGAATGCTGCTAGCGGGCACCGTTACTGCTGATCGTACACATACTGCTTTTCGGCAGTGTTTTCGCAAACTTTAGGGCTGTCATGATTTAAAGGATTTAAAGCGGTTAAAACGGTTAGAGACGCACTTCCACAATTTTTCCTGCGCGGGCTACCCCGCTCATGGTGCGTCCCGAGTCGGCCTGCACGCGCACCATTTGACCGTCTGCGCCCGCCGACAACGCCTTGCCGTAGCTGGATACCGCGAAGCCTGCCCCGCTGGCGATCAGTTTTACCATGTCGCCTATTACAACAACCGGCCGCGCGCGCAGATGTTCGCGGCGCAGTGCCTGACCCTGCGCAATGTTGCGTGACAGAATGGTGTCGCCAATTTGCGCGAGATCAGTGAGCACGCCGGGCGCTTCACGCGTTAATTCGATTTCCTGCAACGTCAGGCCATCCTCACCCGGGGTTTCGCCAGCCGCCAGTGCGCGCGCCGCTACCAGCCCCAGGCCATAAACTTTTATTTGCACCGGTATCAGCACGCTCCAACCCGTGCCGCCGCCTGATGCGCCGTCCTGGCAACGCACGCCGAGCATGGTGCGCCCCCACAGGCGCGCGCCCGCAGGCATGAAAGGTGTCATATTGGTACAGGGTGCGAGCCGCAAGCGATCGTCCATTGCGCCGATCACCACTTCCACACGGCCTGGCAATCCGGTGGTTTCAGCGTCCAGATACAGCTTGAGCAGTCTGGAGGGGTCTTGCGGCTGTGCTGCGGGTGCAGTGGGTGCGGTGCGCGCCACAGGCGGGATATTTTGTCCGTGAGTTTGTCCGTGACTGTCGGTGATAAACCACATCGCCACTGCCAGTATTACTACGAAGCGAGCTTCCATTTACGCCTCCCGATCAAGAAGAATTGGTGGCCAGAATAATCCGCTACGCGCGAGGCAGTCCCCTGAACAACGCGCGGAAATCGCCCCTTTTCGCACTACTTGCCGTGTGTCGTCTGCGGATAATCCGATGCGTGGCACATCACAACTTCACCGGACGCAAACCGGCACCAATGGGGCAATCGCAGGGGCAACAGCGATGATAGACCGAATAGAACAGACCCTGCGCTTTCAGAGCGATGCGTTGCAGTTGCGCGCGCAGCGCCAGCAGGTACTGTCCGCGAATATCGCCAATGCCGACACGCCTGGCTACAAGGCGCTGGACTTCGACTTTGCGCGCGCCATGCGCGACACCCAAAGCGGCGCGCGCGTGACACAGCACATCAGCGCCCCCGCCCACATGAGGCCGCAGTTTTTGACGGCAACCTCTGCCGAGGAAAGCGATGCCATACAGCCCGCGCAAGACGGCAACACCGTGGACATGGATCGCGAACGTGCTCGCTTTGCCGACAATGCGGTGCGCTATGAAGCCACACTTAAATTCCTTAACGGCCAGATTCGCACACTCTTGAGTGCCATCCAGGGACAATAGTCATGTCACTCTCACAAATTTTTGATATTGCCGGTTCTGCGGTGTCAGCGCAGAGCCAGCGCCTGAATGCGGTGGCCAGCAATATCGCCAATGCCGATACCGCAGCCGCACCCGGCACGCAGCCGTATCGCGCGAAACAAGTGGTGTTTCAGAGCGTCCCCGTCACCGGCAGCCTGGGCCAGGGCGTGCGCGTCACGCAGGTTACCGACGACAGCGCACTGCCACGCAGCATCTACGACCCGCGTCATCCCTATGCGGATAGCGAAGGCCACGTCAGCCTGTCAAACGTCAACGTGGTGGAAGAAATGGTCAACATGATTGCCGCCTCACGCTCTTATCAGAACAACATTGAAGCCATGAACACTGCAAAAAGCCTGATGCTGAAAACGCTGCAACTGGGTTCCTGATCGACGTGACTACATTAAACGCAATGATTTTTAAGAGGAGGTTTTCATGATTGCATCCCTGGCAACAGCCGCCACCGGCAGCAGTAGCACAGCCGGCACGGAGTCAACCAACAATCTCAATGAAGCGCAAGACCGCTTCTTGAAGCTTTTGGTAACGCAGATGAAAAATCAGGATCCGATGAATCCGATGGATAACGCCGCAGTCACCACGCAAATGGCACAGATCAGCACTGTGAGCGGCATCGCCCAATTGAATGACACGCTCAAATCACTGCTCGGTCAAGGCTCTGGCGCGCAAGCCCTGCAAGGCGCAGCGCTGGCCGGGCATCAAGTGCTGGTGCCGGGTAATGCGCTCGAACTGGCCAGTAGCGCGGGAGGCGCCAGCAGTGTGGCGAGTGCGGGCTTTGAATTGGCGGCGGCGGCAGACCGCGTGACATTGACCGTGCAAGACAGCGCGGGCCGCACGTTAAAACAAAGTGAATTGGGTGCGCAATCAGCAGGCGTGCACGCGATCACCTGGGATGGCTTGACAACCAGCGGCGAGCGCGCGGCGGATGGCCGCTACACCTTCAAGATCGACGCTGTGGCTGCGAACAAGGCATTGCCCGTTACAGCGCTGGCTCTGGGCCGTGTCAACGGTGTGTCGCCGGGCGGTAGCGGGCTGCAACTGGATTTGGGCGCGCTGGGGCTGCGCGCTTACAGCGATGTGAAACGCATTCAATAAAAAGGAAGCATCATGAGTTATGCGAACGGATTGAGTGGCATTAGCATTGCCTCAAAGAAAATCGAAATCACCAGCAACAATATTGCCAACGCCAACACCGTAGGGTTCAAGGCCGGGCAACTGTATTTTTCGCAGGTGCTGGCAAGCTCGCAGTCGTCATCCAATGGGGGCAACGTATCATTCGGTGTAGGTTCGCCGCTCGTATTGCCGCAGTTTACGCAGGGCACCCTGAAGTCCACCAACAATCCGCTGGATCTGGCGGTCAACGGCGACGGATTCTTCAGGCTGCGCAACGGCGACTCCACCGCCTACACGCGCGACGGCCAGTTCATACTGGACGGAGAAGGTTACGTTGGTACACCCTCGGGCGCACGGCTGCAGGGTTTTGCCGTGGATATAAGCGGAGCGGTATCCACGGCGATTCCGGTGGATCTGCAGATTGGCAATACCACCATGCCGGCGAAGGCTACCACCACCGCAAAACTGAACGTGAGTCTGGATTCACGTAAACCCACGGGCGTGCCAGCAGCGTTCGATCTGACCGATTCGTCCACGTACCAAAGCGCAACGTCTATCCCGGTGCATGACTCGCTCGGTGGTGAGCATGTGGTATCCGTGTACTACGTAAAGAGCGCCGCCAGCCAATGGGACGTGTTCGTTGCCTCCGACGGTATACAGGTTGGCGCTGGTTCGGTCGCCACACTTAACTTCATGCCGGACGGCCAGTTAAATCTGGCAGCCAGCCCGCAACCGGTGGGTCTAACGATTCCGTTGACCAACCCATTGACCTTTGATCTTGACCTGACCGGCACTACCGCGCTAAGCAAGAACTTTGCGGTAGTTAATTCCACAGACAATGGCATCGCCAGCGGCAGCCTTACCGGCTATTCCGTGGACAGCGGCGGATTCATCGTCGGCGCCTTCTCCAATGGCACGTCTCGCCAATTGGCGCAAGTCGCATTGGCCACCTTCAATAACACGCAGGGGCTGCGTGCGGTGGGCTCGAACGCGTTCGCTGCAACGGGTGAATCGGGCGCTGCTAGGCTGGGTCAGCCAAACGCAGGCACGGCGGGCTCCATTCAGGCCGGCTCGCTGGAGATGTCGAATATCGATCTGACCAGCGAACTTGTCTACATGATCGAAGCGCAGCGCATCTTCCAGGCCAATGCGCAGTCGATCAAAGCACAGGACATGATGTTGCAGACGATCACCAACCTGTAACCCGCCGCCCTTTGACCCAATAGCCCCAGCATCATGGATAAACTGATCTTCACCGCAATGACCGGCGCGAAGCATACGCAGCAGCGGCAGGATACGCTGGCGCAGAACATCGCGCACGTGTCTACCGCTGGCTATCGCGCAGCGACGTACGCGGCGCGCGCGATTCCTGTACCGGGCGCAGGCGCCGCGACACGCGCATTTGCGCTGGAATCCACCACCGGTGCGGATTTATCACCGGGGCCGGTACAGCGCACCGGGCGTGAACTGGATGTCGCGGTGGAAGGTAAATCCTGGCTGACGGTACAGGGCCGCGATGGGCGCGAGGCCTACACGCGTTCAGGCTCAATACGGGTTGATGACAATGGCGCACTACTGGCGCCCGGCGGATTTCCGCTGATGGGCGACGGTGGCCCATTGGTAATTCCGCCGGAAAGCACCATCAGCATCGCACGCGACGGCACCATTTCCGCGATACCGGATAGCGGATCGCAGAGTGCCGTGACCGTCGTGGGGAGAATCAAGCTGGTGACGCTTGAACCCAGGGATGCGGTGCGTGGCGATGACGGATTATTTCGTACCGCGAATGGCAATCCGGCGCCTGCGGATGAACGTGGCACGTTGATTTCGGGTGCGCTGGAAGGCTCTAACGTCAATCCTGCTGAAGCGATGGTCGCGATGATCGGCGTATCGCGTGACTTCGAATTACAAATGCGCTTGTTGACCACGGCTGAAAACAATGCCCGCTCTGCCGCGCAATTATTATCCGTAACCAATTGATTTTATTGAATAAACAGGATTCAATGTGATGCGATCTCTGTGGATAGCCAAAACCGGACTGGACGCCCAGCAGACCCAGCTCGACGTGGTGTCGAACAATCTGGCGAATGTCAGCACCAACGGCTTCAAGCGTTCGCGCGCGGTGTTCGAGGATTTGCTGTATCAAACGCTACGTCAACCGGGCGCGCAGTCGTCACAACAAACGCAGGTGCCGGAAGGTTTGCAGGTGGGCACCGGCGTGCGCATGATTGCCACCGCACGCTTGCATACGCAGGGCAACTTGCAGCAGACCGGCAACCAGTTTGATCTGGCCATCAACGGCGCGGGCTTTCTGCATATACAAATGCCCGATGGCACTGCGGCTTATACCCGTGATGGCTCCCTGCACATGGATGCACAAGGGCAGTTGGTGACCTCCAACGGTTATGCAATATCGCCAGCGATCACGATTCCGGCGAACGCACTGTCCGTGACGATAGCGCCGGACGGTACCGTTTCAGCGACACTGCAAGGCACGGCCGCACCGGTGCAAGTCGGCAGCATTCAACTATCGAATTTCATTAATGCGGCGGGCCTGCGCGCGCTCGGACAGAATCATTACGCCGAAACTGCCGCCAGCGGAACCGCAACCACGGGTGCGCCCGGTATCAGTGGCCTCGGCGTCATCAGTCAAGGCTACGTGGAAACCTCCAATGTCAACGTAGTGGAAGAAATGGTCAACATGATACAGACGCAGCGTGCCTACGAAATTAACTCCAAGGCGATACAGGCTGCGGATCAGATGTTGCAAAAGCTGTCGCAGGTGTAACGTGAAAATGACATTGATCATGAAGCAGTATTTCTATTTTTTGCTGGCGATCGCGTCAGCCCTGCTCGGCGGTTGCGCCGGCTTTGATAACAAGGTGAAGATCGCCGAGCCCACCACCATGCGTCCCAAACCGCAGGTGACAGCGCCTGCGGTGACCGGCGGCATTTATCACGCCACCAGCTATCGCCCGCTATTTGAGGACCGACGTGCGCGCTTCGTCGGCGATACTCTGATCATCGTGATCAACGAAAAAACCAGTGCATCGAATCAGATTTCCAACAGCAACAGTCGCAGCGCCAGCACCAGCTTTGGCATCCCTACCATTGCCGGTTTGCCCGGCAAGGGATTGCAAGGCACATCTCTCGCCGCCAACGCGGACAGCAAGGCTGAGGATGCCAATGCGGCCAAAAACGACAATCTGTTTACCGGCTCGGTCAGTGTCACAGTGATCGAAGTGCTCGCCAATGGCAATCTGCTGGTAGCTGGTGAAAAGCAGGTGGGCGTGAACGGCGACACGGATACCTTGCGTTTTTCCGGCGTAGTCACGCCGTCGACGATACAGCCGGGCAATACAGTCACATCCACACAAATTGCCGATGCACGCATTGAAACGATCTCGCGCGCAAGTATTGATGGCGCACGCGTCGCGGGATTTCTCGCACGGTTTTTTCTGTCCTTCATCCCCTTCCGGTAATTCGCCATGAACCTGCATCCCTTGTTGCGCCTGATATTTTCGCTGTGGCTTGCCATCACTGTTCTGGGCGTTGTCCCGGCGCAGGCCGAGCGCATAAAAGACCTCGCCACGCTACAAGGCGTGCGGCCCAACCAGTTATTCGGTTACGGCCTGGTGGTCGGTCTGGATGGCAGCGGCGATCAAACCACGCAAACGCCGTTTACCGTGCAAAGCATGACCAGCATGCTGATGCAGCTGGGTATTACCTTGCCTGCGGGCGTGAATCCGCAACTAAAGAACGTCGCAGCGGTAATGATTACTGCGGCGTTACCAGCGTTCGCCAAGCCCGGGCAACAACTCGACATTACGGTGTCGTCAATGGGCAACGCCAAAAGCCTGCGTGGCGGCACCTTGTTACTAACCCCACTTAAGGGCGCGGACGGCCAGGTATATGCGATGGCGCAAGGCAACGTGGTTATCGTTGGCGCAGGTGCTTCGGCCAACGGCAGCAGCGTGCAGATTAACCAGCTTAATTCCGGGCGCGTACCCAACGGCGCTACGGTGGAGCGGGCGGTGGCCTCGCCGTTTGCGACGGGCGACAAAGTCACGCTGGAACTCTCGGTTACAGATTTCGGCACCGCGCAACGCGTGGCGGAAGCAATTAACAACAAGTACGGCGTGGGCACCGCCAATCCGCTCGATGGCCGTGTGATTGAAGTGCATGCGCCCTCGGAACCTGCCGAACGGGTGGCGTTTGTCTCGGAACTGGAAGGCTTGCAGATCAAGGTGGAAGGCGCGCCCGCCAAGGTGATTGTCAATGCCCGCACCGGCTCCATTGTGATGAACGGTGCTGTGACGCTGGAACCCTGCGCCGTAGCGCACGGCAATCTTACGGTTTCCATCAGCACTGAAACAACCGTGAGTCAGCCCAACGCGCTGGCATCGGGGCAGACGGTGGTGACACAGAAATCCGATGTCAAAATCAAGCAGGATAACAATGCGCTGATGGTGGTGCCCGGTGGGGTCAAACTGGCCGAGGTGGTTAAGGCACTGAATGCGCTGGGGGCGTCGCCACAGGATTTACTGGCGATATTGCAGGCGATGAAAGCGTCTGGCGCGCTACGCGCCGAGCTGGAGGTGATCTGATGTTGCCCACACCAACCGCACCACTGATGGGTTCTGGCGCTGCCGGTCTTGCCATTGATGCACAGTCGCTAACGGCATTGAAACGCCAGGCCAAAGACGCGCCGCAGGAGGCCACACGCAAAGCCGCCACGCAATTTGAAGCGCTGTTCATGGGCATGCTGCTTAAGAGCATGCGTGAAACGTTGCCGGGTAGCGATCCGCTGAGCTCGGAATCGGCCAAAACCTATACCGGCATGCTCGATACGCAGTTGTCCCAGAAGCTCGCCGACAAGGGGCTGGGATTGGCGGACATGATCGTCAAACACCTGGAACGCAGCCAGAGCAAAACGCCTACAGCCGAGATTTCGCCAGCTTCTGCGGCAGCGACAACAGCCGGGGGCGTGTCGCCATCGGCTGCCACACCGGTCGCAGGCACTCCCCAGGATTTTGTCACACGCATGCGCTCGCAGGCACAGGAGGCGGCGCGCACGCTGGGCGTGCCCGCTGATTTTATCGTGGGTCAGGCTGCGCTGGAAACAGGCTGGGGCAAGCACGAAATCAAGGGCGCTGACGGCACCAATTCGCGTAATCTTTTTGGCATCAAGGCCGGTGGTAATTGGGCGGGCAAAACCGTCGATGTGCTGACCACGGAATACATCAACGGCGTGCCGCGCAAATTGGTGGATAAATTCCGCGCCTACGATTCGTACGCGGATGCGTTCCGTGACTACGCCAAGTTGATTGGCGGCAGCGCGCGTTATGTGGCGGCGACCCAGGCGGGACAGGATGCTGGCACTTTCGCACGACGACTGGCTGCCGGCGGCTACGCCACCGACCCCCGCTACGCCGACAAGCTCACACGCGTGATTCAGCATACGCAGCAAATGCGCGCGAATGCGTAACCCGATTAATAGTCGTCATCCAATTCGCTAACTGCCATGACTGGTTCACTATTGCAGGTTGCGCTCAGTGGCATTCAAGCCGCGCAGTTGGGCTTGAATACTACCAGCCACAACATTGCCAACGTTAACACGCCAAACTATAACCGGCAGGTCACCAGCCAGTCATCAACGCCACCGGTGTATTTTGGCGCGGGTTTTGCGGGATCGGGGGTGCGCGTCGACGCAATTACCCGCTCGTACAGCGACCTGCTGACCGGGCAGTTGCGCGCCGCTGAGTCGCAATCGACACGTTCAACCGTCTACGCACAAACTGTGGATCAGCTCAATTCGTTTGTGGGCGATTCCAATGGCAGCGTCACCGGAGCCATGTCAGATTTTTTTGGGGCATTGCAATTGGTGACGACCAGTCCGGGCGATGCGGCCGCACGACAGGCGGTATACGCCAGCGCGCAATCAGTGGTGCAACGCTTTCGTGGCGTGGATCGCAATCTGACGCAATTGCGCGATGACATCAATCAGCGCGCGGAAAATCTTGTGACCGACATTAACAGCCGCACGCAGGAGATCGCCGATCTCGGTACGCGCATTGTGGCTGCAACTGCCAGCGGTCGGCCACCGAATGATTTACTTGATCAACGCGACGCCATGTTGGGCGAACTCAATCGCTTGGCTCGCATCAGCGTTACCGCACAGGCTGACGGCTCGATCAGTGTTTATCTGGGTAATGGTCAGGCGCTACTCAATGGCAGTATCGCTCAAAAGCTGGCTATGGCTGAAAATCCGCTGGAGACTGCCGCACCGACATTGGGCGTGAAATCGGGGAGTATCGTGGTGTCACTTGCCGGCAATGGGGAAGTCGGTGGCGAACTGGGCGGATTACTGTCAGCCCGCGATGAAGCGCTTACGTCAGTGACGGTAGCAGTGGGTCGCATGGCGCGGGTGTTTACCGATGCCATTAACGAGCGCAATCATCTGGGCATCGACCCAGCGGGAAATGCCGGTGGCGATATATTCGCCATTGACCCACCAGTGGCGGCCGCAGCCGCCTCGACCAGTGGTTCGGCCAGTATCGCCGTGACGATAATCGACGCGCACGCGCTCAAAGCGAGCGACTACCGCGTTGACGCAACCGCCAGCGGCTATACCGTGACGCGTTTGTCAGACAGTCAGCAGCAAGCCTTTGCCAGCGCGCCGATTACGATTGACGGTTTGCGTTTTGATGTCACCGGTGCGCCGACGACCGGCGACCGTTTCGGCGTACGCGCAGTCAGCGACGCTGTAAGCACATTGCGTCTGGCGATAGGTGACGCTACGAAAATTGCCTCGGCCTCGTCGTTGCGCATCGATTCATTGTCGGCCAATAAAGGCACCGGCGTTGCTTCGGTCGCCATTGATAGCGACGATCCGGCGCTGCACGATGCCGCGCAACTGGTTTTTGACGGAGCCGGGCAGGTAACCATTACCACCGCAGCAGGATCCACGGTGCTTGCGTATACAGCCGGAACGCCGATTGTCATGAACGGATGGAGCGTATACATGCGCGGCACACCGGCGGCTGGAGATACATTCCAGCTCGACGCCAATACCAATACCGATGGCGACAATCGCAATGCCGTCGCGCTGGCCGCGCTTGAAACCAGCGAAATGGTACCGGGCATGTCATTTAACGGCATGTATGCCGCACTGGTGGTTGACATAGGCACCAAAGGCCGCGAAGCCACCGCCGCACGTGATGCGAATGAAGGTCTGGCCACTTCGGTGGGTGCTGCACGAGAAGCGATTTCCGGTGTCAACCTTGACGAGGAAGCACTGAACCTAATGAGTTATCAGCAGGCCTATCAGGCGGCGGGACGCATGATCGGTATTGCCAACAACCTGTTTGACACCATCCTGTCGATATCCAGCTAGGAGAGCATCGCACATGCGCATCAGTACCGCAGGTACCTTTTCCAGCGCCGCTACTTACATGATGGGGCGGCAGTCCGATCTCGCAAAACTCTCCACGCAGATTTCCAGCGGGCAGCGCATATTAACGCCGTCAGACGATCCGGCAGGCGCAGCGCGCGTCATCGAGCTCGAAAATACCAAAGCACGCGGCGATCAGTTGCGCATTAATCAAACCAGTTCGATCAACACGCTGTCGCAAGCGGAGTCGTTTCTGGGCAACATCGGCGATGCCTACGCCGACATGCAAGATATCCTGGCGCAGGCGGGCAACGCGACGTATTCCGATAGCGACCGCAAAATACTGGCTGCGGAACTGGCGGCGCGGCGCGACGCCTTGTCAGGATTATCCATCAGCCGCGACGCGGATGGACAGCCGCTGTTCGGCAGCCGACTGGTGCGCGTGAGCAACTCGCGTGAACTGGATGTTTCGCTGAACAGCAATGCGCTTTTCGGACGCGTGCGCGATGGCAACGGCGTGTTTGCCGCCAGTGCGGATAGTGCTAACGCTGGCGCGACCTCCATTAGTGCCGGTACCGTTGCCGATGCTGCTGCTCTGGATGGCAACAGCTACGACATCGTTGTTCACGATAATGTGGGCGTACTGACTTACGACATCATCAACACCGCCACCACGGCAACGGTGTCGAGCGGCAACGCGTTCAGCAACGGCGGCACTATTAGCGTTGCGGGCATGAGCGTAAAAATCACCGGTAGCCCGGCCGACGGCGACAGCTACCACTTGATGGCGTCAACCACGCGCAGCGTCTTTCAAACGCTGGACGACATGATTCAGGCATTGAAAGCACCCGTTAGCGATGACGTATCGCGCGCGCAGCTGAGTGCAAATATCGCAGCAGGATTGGCGCAACTGGATCAGGCAGCAGAAACGGCACACCTCACGCGTGCCAGTGCGGGCGCCGCGCTTAAGGAAATCGATACCCTGCAAGCGGTAAACGCCGTGCAGGACGAGCAGTTGCAGATTCAAATCGCGGGCGTGCGCGATCTGGATTACACCAAAGCCGTGACGGATTTGTCACAGCGTCAACTGGTACTAGATGCGGCACAACGCGCTTATTCGAAAACGCTGGGCCATTCTCTGTTTGAATACCTGTGATCAATAGCAACTAAAAATCAATATAAACAAATAGTTACGTTGAGGACGATGCGCCAGATACCGCACCGAATAATCAACCCGAGGACGCACCGTCCAGCAGGTTGTGGGTGATCGCATAACGCGCCAGATCGACGTTACCAGCGAGATGCATTTTCTCCATGATGCGTGCACGATAGACGCTGACCGTCTTGGGCGAAAGCGCCAGTGTCTCGGCGATTTCAGACAATTTTTTGCCGTGAGCAATCAGTTTCAGAACCTGAAACTCCCGGTCTGACAAACTCTGGTGCGGCAATTCCGGCGCCTCACCGGCCACAGCGTCCGCCAGCGCCTGCGAAACCTCGACGCTGATGAACTTGCGCCCGCTGGCGACCTGGCGTACGGCATCGATGACCTTGTCGGGCGCGCTGGTCTTGTTGATATAGCCCGATGCACCCGCCCGCAAGGCACGCACCGCGTATTGGTCTTCCGGGTAGATGCTCAACACAATCGCGCGCAGCTTGGGCCATTCTTTTTTGAGCAGTGCCACGACTTCAATGCCGTTTTTGCCCGGCATCTCAATATCAATCAGCACGACATCGCAGGGAGTATCGCGCAAGCGCTGGCGCAAATCGCCGCCATGAGACGCCTCAATCACCACGCTGATGTCTCCCACCTCGGATAAAATCTGCGTCAGGCCCTTGCGCACAATCGCATGGTCATCGCATACCGCCACACGAATCATGATGCCTCTCCCACTTCGAACACCCGCTCGATCAATGGCAGCGAAAGCATGATGCTGGTGCCGCGTCCGGGCGCGCTACTGACCTCCAGCCAACCGTCCAGACTTGCCGCACGCTCGCGCATGCCGAGCAGTCCGTAAGAGCCCGCCTTTAGCTGATTTTCGTCGGAGAAACCAAAGCCGTCATCGATGACTTCCAGTGCCACGCTGTCGTTGTCGGCGAACATTTCAATACGAATCGTTTTGGCACCCGCATGGCGCGCGACATTGGACAGCGATTCCTGGCAGATGCGGAACATGGCGGCTGAATATTCCTCACGCATGGTGATGACTTCGCGGTTGGTGGTGAAATGGCAGGGCGTACCATAGCGCCGCGAAAACTCGCGCGCCTGCCATTCTACCGCCGCCACGATGCCCAGTTCGAGTATGGGCGGACGTAACTCGCGCATGATGTGCTCTATGCTGGCGCTGGCTTGCATCAGCGTGCCCTGCATGCTATTGAGCCGATCCTTCACGGCATCGCTGGCAGCGTTACTGCGCAGCCACGATAGATCAAATGCCATCCCTGTGAGCAAACCACCCAGATCGTCATGAATTTCGCGCGCAATGGATTTACGCTCCATCTCCTTGACCAGCTCCAGGTGCGACGACAGCAGTCGCAGACGCGCCTGTGCCGCACGTTCGGCGCGCCGTGTCGCCGCCGCCGCGAGGCTTCTGCGCAGCGCGGGCACCAGTCGTGGCAAGCGTGATTTAAGGATGTAGTCGTCAGCCCCCGCAATCATTGCCTCGACAGCGATATCTTCACCGATTGCACCTGACACTATGATGAAGGGCACGTCCACCCCCGTCTCCTTGAGTATCTGGAGCGCCGCAGTGGACGAAAAATCCGGCATATTGTGATCCGAAATCACCGCGTCCCACGATTTCTCAGCCAGCGCCTCGCGCATGGCTTCTGCCGTTTCGACACGCTTCGGATCCACCGTGTAGCCCGCCACGCCGAGCAACCGCACCAGCAACCCGTAGTCCATGTAGGAGTCTTCCACTATCAAGACACGCAACGACGGCAGGGTTGAGGTTTCCGATTTTTTCACGTTGTGACAATCAATGCTGAACACGGCCCCATGACCATTGCGCAGATCATGGCTGTGTTGCCAATCCCGAAAGCTGACGGCAAAAACGGTTGATGTTCATTCGCTATTTTGTCGGCCACTATTTAATAATTCAAGGCATGGCAATCATCTGCACACTCATCTGCGATCACGTAATTGGCGCGATGAATACTAGCATGCCGCTTCTTGCGCGCATGGGTGAACTGCGCGACATTGAGGAATTTCAGGCATGAAGTGGAAACCCTATTTGACCGGCTCTCGTTTGAGCAAATGGTATTTTCGCGCAAGCTGGTGGCGCACGGTTTCACGACGGGGTGTTTGCCTGCGGCGCTATCTTTCACACACCGTGTCACATGCTGGTACGCCAGAACGCGCAACTCGGCGTGCAGCGCCGCATCGATTCGTGAGTGTCTGAGATTCATTTGTAGTCGGGTTAGAAACGGCATACTTTTTACGCGTGCCAACGTATTCTGCTGCGCCTTATACTGTGCCTTATGCCTGGGCTGCGCAGAGACCCGGCCACCCAGTCCATCCACGCTGCTCCGGCAAGCAAGATTCTGTTACGCGCTATCACTGTTATGAGTTTGCGCCGGTTTGTGCCATCAGGTAGCTGACCAGTCGCGCGTGTTCGCGCTCGAAGGCGGGTACGCACTTTTGTATCGCACTCAACGTGCCCTTGCGTGCCGCGCGTTCAATGCTTTCTGCCGTTTCAGAAAATAAGGTAGCGCCGATCATGCGGCTGGCGCCTTTTACACGGTGCGACCAGCGTACGATCGACGCAACATCATTCTGCGCAAGCGCGCTACGGAGTGACTCCGTGTCATTGCGATTGGCCTCAAGGAAGTCGCTGAGTATTTCGATGCGCTCAGTTTCGCTCCCGCCCGTAAACTGGGTCAGTGCGGTCGGATCGAGTACCGCGTAGGCACTGACGGGTTTTTCACTGCCGGGGCCTTCGGCGGCATTGGTCGGCAGGATTTGCCCAGCAGGCGCCTCACCGATCCAGCGATCAAGCTTGCTCTTTAACCCGGGAAGGGTAATGGGTTTGGGCAAGTAGTCATTCATGCCGGCCACCAGGCACAGCTCGGCGTCACTCGCCAGTGCATTGGCGGTGCAGGCGATAATCGGCACAGCGTTCTTCCCGCCCAAGGATGTTTCAAGTTTACGTATTTCGCGCGCAAGTTGATAGCCGTCCATGCGCGGCATCTGGCAATCCGTCAATACCAACGCATAACTTTCGCGGCGCCACTTTTCGAGACCCTCGACACCATCGCTGGCGACATCCGAAAGATAGCCGAGCAGATTGATCTGACGTTTGAGCAGTTTCAGATTGACCGGATGATCTTCCACGATCAGTACACGCGGTGCGTGTGCTGACGGCGCGGGCGGATTGGCAGATGAATCGATATGGCTCAGGCGTTCCAGACGTGGCGTCTGCCGCGCCGGAATCACACTGACTTCAGTTACCGGCAGGCGCAGTAGCACTTCAACTGTGGTTCCTTCGCCGTGTGTGCTGCGCATAATGATATGTCCTCCCATCATTTCGGCGAGACGGCGACAAATCGCCAGTCCCAGCCCACTACCACCGTACTTACGCGTGGTTTCCGCGTCACCCTGAACGAACGGCTGAAACAGCCGCGCCTGCTGTTCGGGGGTGACGCCGATACCGGTATCGGTGACGCTGATCTTGACCTGCTCCATGTCTAGCTTGCGCCCGGCGGATTCGATATGCAATGACACTTTGCCGCGCGCCGTAAACTTGATCGCGTTGGACAGCAGGTTGTTGAGTATTTGCGAGACGCGCAACGAATCGGCCACATGCGCAGGCGACAATTGCGGATCGACATGACACTCCAGCACGATACGCTTGCGCGACGCGAGTTCCAGATAAATCGTGGTCGAACGGCTGGCCAGCGTGGGCAGCGACATCGGTTCCGGGCGAATTTCAAGCTGGCCCGCTTCAATCTTGGAGAAATCCAGCAGATCATCGACCAGCCGCAGCAGCGACACCGACGATTCACGAATCAACCCCAGCGCCTCGCGCTGATCGGTATCGAGTTCGGAGAGATCAAGCAGTTCCAGCATGCCGAGCACGCCGTTCATTGGCGTGCGGAT
This sequence comes from Betaproteobacteria bacterium, assembly GCA_947486575.1. Lineage (GTDB taxonomy): Bacteria > Pseudomonadota > Gammaproteobacteria > Burkholderiales > SG8-41 > UBA5216. The sequence goes on from CANKUB010000011.1 coordinate 68,669, forward strand.
TTCATGGCTCATCATCGCCAGGAAACCGCTTTTGGCCTTGTTGGCGGCATCGGAATCGTTCCTGGCCTTTTCAAGCGCAGCCGCCAACTGCTGCTGCTGTGACACATCGGCAAATGAAAACAGCGCCTCGGTCGATTCGCGGCTGATGCGCTTGGCCGCAACCATCGCCCAGAAGTGTTCGCCACTGCTGCGGATAAATTCAAACTCGGCTTTGTAGATTTCGTCACGCGACCATGCGCCCAGCGCCTGTGAGGACACGGCTGACCACTCCGCTTCACTGCCGTAGAGACTGCGAAGCGGTTTGCCGGTGAGTCCGCCTGGTGCGGCGCCAAACATCTGTTCCATCGCCGGATTGCAGCGCTGAATCATGCCATCCGCCACCACTGCCAGTGCCGACGGGGCGGATTCGAACACGGTCTGGCTTTGTTCGAGCGCGTAGCGTACGGACGATTCCATCGACTTGCGTTCGGTGATATCAAGGTTGGTGCCACTGACACGCAAGGCGTGCCCGGCAGCGTCCCGTTGCATGACTTTGCCGCGAGACAGCACCCATTTCCATTGCCCGTTTGCCGAGCGCACGCGGTGCTCAGCCAGATACTCGGGACGCTTGGCCTTGACTACCTCAACAAATGCACGGCGCACTTCGGCGGTGTCGTCGGGATGTATTGATGCCATCAACTCGCCGGGTGACATGGTGCGATTGATGCGGCGTTGAGCTTCGCCACCAATCAGCTTGGCCCAACCTTCAGAGAGATGTACCGTCCCGCTGGGCACGTCCAGATCCCACGTCGACAGGCTGGCGGCTTCGAGCGCGATTTGCAGGCGCTCGGTGGCTTTCGCCAGATCCAGCGCTGCCCGCGCCTGCTGGGTGATGTCGCGACCCACACCGCGATAGCCCAGAAACACGCCGTAATCGTCAAATACCGGACGCCCGCTGGCGGAAAAGCTGCGTTTGCCATTGGGGAACTGCACCGTGTATTCAAAGCCGTGAAAAGGCTTGTGTGATTGCAATGTCGCGCGATGTGCGGCCCACTGCTCTGCGGTGACGCCCTCAACCGCGAGATCCCAGCGCCGCTTGCCCAGCAGCAGCGAATAATCGGTTTCGCTGTCCGCATAGCAGCGCGCCACGGTAAAGCGCAGCTCGGCATCCTGTTCCCAGTACCAATCCGACGACAATTGCGTGAGCATGCGGAAGCGGTGCTCGGAATCGCGTGTGCGCCGTTCAGCGGCGCGCCGCTCGGTGGTATCGCGCAAAATACCGATAGTGCCTGCAACGCAGTTTTGCACGTCCAGCACCGGCGACTTGGTGACTTCCACCCAGCGGATTACACCGAGACAGTCTTCCTGGTATTCGTAGGTGCGGGTGGCTAGCGAACTGATGACTTCGTGATCTTCCGCGCGGCGCTGTGCCGCTTGTGCCGGCGGACTGAAATCAAGATCAGTCATCCCCGCCGCTGGATTCAAGTTGCCGCTATCGTTACCGGTATAGTGACCGCTGTGGTGTTCGCCATTGTTTAAATTATAGCGTCGGCGAAATGCCGCATTAGTGGCGATGAAGCGGCCTTTGCGATCTTTGATCCATGCGACATCGGGCACCATATCGAGCAATGCACGTTGCGCTTCAGTGATGACAAAACCTTCGCTGAGCAGAATAGCGTGATTAACGACAGGCGCAGGCATGGTGTCGTGGGCTCTTAACGCACGGGGACGGGGCATAGGATTCTTCCTTTGCATCCGATTCTAGGCACATGCGCTCCACGCAATGCCCGGAAGTGACGCGCGTTTACCCGGTAATTCACCGTGTGCCCCGGCGGCCGCGCAAGTGCTTCATACGCCGTATGGCGCGCGCCAAACACGATTGAAGATAGCAGGACGGCACGACCAAGCCTGTTTGGGTATGATCCAGCGCTTGGGCGGCAGGTATAAGGCAGGCTTAGGGGCAGGTTGTGCACGAATAAGAACGATTTTCGTAACTGTTCAGCGTAATGGACTTGTACATTGAATTATAGCGGTGTAGTCTCTGATGCATGCAAGAACTGCCGGATTTATCGAAGCTAAGCCACGAGCAAAAAGACGCTCTGATTTTGTTTTTGTTTCCCTTGATCGAAAAGGTTCAAC
>CANKUB010000012.1 GCA_947486575.1 Betaproteobacteria bacterium
AACCGAGAGGAGTTGAAAGCAGCGGTGAGATCACACCTGCACCGTCGCCAACGGCAGCCCGATGTGATCAAGCGTTTCTTCCATGGCGAGCACGTCCGGTATGCCGCTTGATTCCCTGTGTAGGTCATATTTTCGTAGCGGAGTAATAGTAACGGCGAATAGAAATCAATGTCTGATTACCGCTACATCGTCATTGAAACTTACAACGGCACGCTGGAGCCCTCGACTGGTGCTCCGCCCGCTCGCCCTCTTCCGGGGCAAGGCTTGTCGACATCGTTGAAAGTTGAGTGTTCCGGATCCATGCGTAAATTACATCCTGTGGGTACCAAATTTCTAATCAAGGCAAAACTGACGGAAGCTTATGGGACGCCCTTCCTTTATTCGTCTTATCGCTGGAATTACGAGGTGCTATCCACACGCGCAGCAAAGGCGTATATCGAAAGGGCGAAATGAAGAAAGACGTTGGGTTGGGTTTCGCGGAGCAGCGTATTGGTCGGGTCTAACTAGGCCACATCGCTCATTTTCGAGGCATCGTCACCTTGACAGAGAAGCGCTGTTGATTTCTCGGGATGACCCGCTTTGGTCACCGGTATCCCCCGGCGCTTGCAAGGCGTGTTTATTCAGTTCGGCTGACCGGACACGGGCCCAATTCATTACTGCATTCACGTCATATCTGATGGATCCATTGATATAAACAAAGGGGACGCCAGCCGCCTCGCGAACCCTTTTGTTGGTAAACAAATAGATCGGCAGTCCCGTCGCGACTGCTGCTTCCTCGGCATTCAGCAATCTAGCCTCTGGCAACACAGGGGTCATAATGGACGGTGATTTTTCAGATGTCGACGCGCACAGAGCCTTGGACTCAAACGCCTGGATCTGATCCAGCGGATAAATTACCCGCTTGGACAATTTCAGATACATCGGCCCACGACCTTCAGAACGCCAGCGCTGCAAGGTTTTGGGGCTGACACCCCACCGTTCCGCAAGGTCCCGTTCATTGAAATTCAGTTTTATCATCACTTTCTCCGTCAAATGAATGGACTCGCATTCATGCGTAGACCGGCGGAGAAGGCAACTCGAGGTTCTGATGCTCCAAGGAGTCGTCACCCGCATTGGCCAGCGGTTCGGTTCCGGAAAGCGGAATCGAATTGACTACGGTTCGATCAGCCCCCGGGTCAGCAACAATTTCAGGCGAGGAATGGTGGGGCGCTTGAGGGCCGGGACAGATTTCCTCGACAACACGCTCGATAACGTCTCAAAGCGCCGGCCCACGAGTGAGCGAAAATGGCTGTTTGCGGTTAATATCTGACTCCACCACCACTTAACACTCCAGCACTATCCAGCAGCAACCAAAAACCGGCCTAGGGGCCGGTTTTTCATTGGAGAACTCATCCGTGCGGGCTTAACGCAAAAGGAAGGAGGCCATTATTTCGCAGCAGCCGGGAATGCCGGTAATTTGCCTACGTCGCGCGCGTCGTGCTGAATGATGACGGTGGCTTTGGAATTTGCTGCAATTTTCTTGAAGCGGTCAATCGAAGCCAGCGTATCCGCGCGGCTGACGTTGAACCACGGTACACCGTTGGTTTCGTAATTCTCGCGAAAATGCACGAGATCACCCGTGATCAGCACGTTGCCCATTTCGTTTAGTTTGACCAGCAGGCTGTGGTGCCCCGGCGTGTGCCCGGGCGTATTCAGTATCAGGACGCTACCGTCTCCGAATACGTCCTTGTCCGCTGGCAGAGATTCGACTTTGCCGCCGCCGCTGACCCAGTGCGCAAACGGACCCGCGTTCACGCCGGGCGCCGGCTTGGGACTGGCTATCGCATCCCAGTCGCCCTTGCCGATCAGCAGAGTCGATTGCGGGAACGAGTCGATCTGACCCGTGTGATCCGCGTGGTAATGGCTGATGCCGACGAACTGGATTTGCTCAGGCTTCACGCCCAGCTGCGCCAACTGATCGACCACGCTGACTTTCGGCGCCACGAGGGGGGCACGCATGGAATGGCCGGTATCCCACATCATGTATCGATCACCATGCTTGATGAGGTAGCAGCTAAAGACAAACTGTATCTTGAGGCCGCCGTATGAGTAGGTATCGGAGAAGCGCTGGTTAACCTCGGTGGGCACCTGGGGCGTGCCGCAATCGGCGAGCCGCGTGAGGGATATCTCCGGTTTCGTTTGCGCCAGAGCCGACAGGCTGATGAAAGCGTTGGCGCACGCGCCGATTAACAGCAGGCAAAGCGTTTTCTTCATGACATCCTCCAGTGATTGATGGTTACCGTTCGCAAACTGTCTCAGCCAACAGGCATACTCAAGAAAGTTTGGTGTTCGCAAAACCAGTTCAATACTCTACCAGTTTGCCGTCGTATTCGTTTGGCGCTGACGAAATGGCAATTCGATGCAGGCAGTCCTCGGCACGTAATTGATTGGATGATCAAATGACGCTACGATGACGCTACGATCTGCGGTGCGTGATTGAAACTGCTGGGTCGCGTGACGCCGCGTGACGCTTCAAGCAGCTACGCGTCAATCACAATCTGCCCTGAAAATCCCTGACATTTGGAGTTATCCCATGGAGTTTGGCGTCAGCGTTGGTCACATCTCAGCCCTTGATTTTGCGCAGCATGGCGAGCAGCTTGGCTTTACGCGCTGCTGGGTCACCGATAGCCCGCTGCTGCGCTCAAACCTGTTTGCGACGATGGCGGCGGTGGCGCTTAAAACCCAAAAAATCCAGATTGGCACCGGCGTAGCTGTTTGCGGCATGCGCCTGGCGCCAGAAGCGGCGAGCGGCATTGCAACCATCAATGCACTTGCGCCGGGGCGCACCTTTGCCATTTTTGGCGCGGGTAACACGGCGATGCGCATGCTGGGCATGCGTCCCACCGGGGCCAAGGCGCTGCGCGAATACGTGCGCGTGGTGCGTGCGCTGCTGCACGGCGAAGAAGTTGCGTATGCCGCTGATGCTGCTGGCAGTGAAACACATCCGATTCGATTCACCTCGCTGGAACAAAAACACGTGCGGCTTGATCCACCCCCGCCAGTTTATGTGGCCGGCAACGGGCCGCTGTCGCAGGCGGTGGCGGGTGAGATCGCTGACGGGCTATGCACCTCGTTTCCGCGCGGCGGCACCATTGCCGAGGCCATGGCCCATGCGCGACGCGGCGCGGCACGGGTGGGGCGCACGCTGCCAGATGATTTTCACACCTCAGCCTTGGTCAATGTACTGATGCTGGAGGCGGGCGAATCGCTCACTTCGCCGAGAGTGATCGCCGAGATCGGCCCGGCGATCATGACGAACTTTCATTACCTGGTGGACTGGGTGCGCGAGACCGGAAAAGAGCCGCCACTGTTTGCGCGCCCGGTGTGGAACGAATACACCGAATTCCTGCGCGCCCGTGCCGCAGCCGATTCGCACCTCACCATGCACGCCAGCCACTACGCCACCATGGATGCTGAAGAAGCGCGCTTTATCACGCCTGAAATCGTTCGCAATTTCTGCATCATAGGCGAGCCGCCCGATCTGGTGGAGCAACTGCATGCGCTGGAACGCGACGGGCTGAAACAGATCACCTTTCATCCGCCGTTCGAACAACGCTACGAGGTGATGGAGCGATTTTCGCGTCTGGTGATGGACAAAATGTAAGCGGCTGGCTTTGCCCGATTTACGCCAATGCGGGCAGGCATACGTAAGTAATTGTTTTTATTGGGTTATTTATAACGAGTGTGCGGGCGCTACAGGTGGCCGCATTCGCCCGTCGCTTGCATGAATGCCGAAGTTGGCTCACGATTGCCCGATGTATACAGGGAGAGACTTGCCATGCAATATGATCTGGTCATCAAGAACGGTACGGTGGTGGATGGTTCCGGCATGCCGCGTTACCGCGCGGATGTCGGCGTGATTCAGGGCAAGATTGCCAGCATCGGGCGCATCCGTGAATCTGCAAAAGAAGTGCTGGATGCCGAAGGCCATGTGGTGGCACCGGGTTTTGTGGACGGCCACACGCACATGGATGCGCAGATTTTCTGGGATCCGCTCGGTACTTCATCCTGTTACCACGGTATTACCACGGCGGTGATGGGTAATTGCGGGTTTACGCTGGCGCCATGCGCCGCGCAGGACAAGCACATGGTGGTGCGCAACCTCCAACGTGCCGAGGACATTTCGCCTGCAGCGATGGAAGCTGGCATCCAGTGGAGCTGGACGACATATCCTGAGTTTCTTGAAACCATCGAGAAGCTGCCCAAAGGCATTAACTACGCGAGCTACGTCGGGCACTCGGCCATCCGCACGTTTGTCATGGGCGAGCGCGCTTTCACGGAAAAGGCGACTGAAGACGATTTGCGGGCGATGCAGCGCCAGGTGCATGACGCCATATCCGCAGGCGCGGTGGGCTTTACCTCGTCACGCTCACCCGCCCACGAGACGCCGGATGCGCGTCCGGTGGCGAGCCGCGCCGCAGCGTGGGACGAGGTGCGGCGTCTGGTCGGTGTGATGGGCAAGCTGAACGCGGGGCTGTTCGAGCTGGCAGGCGAGGGTGTGGATCGCATGGCGGGCGACCCCGGTGTGCGCGAATACCATAATCGCTTGCGTGACCTCGCGGTGGAGTCGGGCCGTCCGATTACGTTTGGCGTGTTCGGTCGGCGTGAGTCGCCAGGCACGTGGAAGCAATATCTCAATCTGCTCGACGAAACGGCTGCCGCAGGCGGACGTATGTTTGCGCAGGCGCACAGCCGCGCGCTCTCAGCGCTGCTGTCGTTCAAGACGCAGATGCCGTTTGACCGGTTGCCGTTGTGGAAAGAGATTCGCGCGCTGCCGCTGGAAGAGCAGAAACAAAAGCTGCGCGATCCCGCGTTGCGCGCCAGGCTGATCGAGGCGTCCGGCGCACGTGATAACCGGCAGGCGCGCGGCACCGAGGCGCGGCCCGCCGATTACGACTGGCTGTTTGTGTTCGACACTGTGAAAGGGCCGCATCGCTCGGTGGCCGAAGTCGCGCACGAGCGCGGGCAACATCCCGCTGAGACCATGATTGAACTCGCATTGGAGAAGGATTTAGACCTGTTCTTTTTGCAACCGGTGGCCAACGAAGACCAAGATGCTGCGCTGCAGATCATGCGTCACCCGCGTGCAGTGACCACGTTTTCAGATTCCGGCGCGCATGTTTCGCAACTGATGGATTCGTCGCTGCAAACGCATTTGCTGTCGCACTGGGTGCGCGAAAAGCAGGCGTTCACGCTGGAACAGGCGGTGCGCATGTTGTCACTGGTGCCTGCAACGTTATGGGGATTTCATGACAGAGGCTTGCTACGTGTAGGCATGGCGGCCGATATGGTGGTGTTCAATCCCGACACGATTATGGCCACCATGCCTGAGGTGGTGGACGATCTGCCTGCTGGCGCACGGCGCTTGGTGCAACGCACGCGCGGCATGGCAGCAACGGTGGTGAATGGCAAGATTGTGCTGCGCGATTGCAAGCCGACCGGTGCGCTATCGGGAAGCCTGCTGCGCGGGCCGCTGGGACAGCGGGCCTGAGCGACGAATGGGTTCTGCGTGCGGCCTAGAGCAAGTGCGCAAAATCCCGCCGCGCACTTGACCGGCGTAACGTCAAACCAAAATCAAAGCGGCAATCAAAACATCGATTGCCGCATTTTGTTACTGCCTACTGATACGTGCGCTCCACGAAAGCGCTGACGTCGAAATCCTCAAAGTCGTCGTCAGGCTCCAGAATGGGCGCAGGGCGAACGGTGCGCGTTGCGAACGCACGCCGCGTAGGCGCCGACTGGGCTAGCCGCGGGCGCTTTTCTTCGCGCGCGTACGGCTCAAGGTCATCGATATCCGACTCACTGCCATATTCCCTTACGTGAACGATCATGTCTGCTCTCCTTTTCGGGTGCTACCACTATGATAAGAGCATCGAGCGTGCCAGCCTAAAAATGTACTGTGATGAAATACACATAAATTTTGTAAGCTATTGTTTTAAATAAATATTTATATAGCTGCCCCGCGTGACGCTATTCGCTAGCGCGGCCGTTATTGACGGGCAATTGACAATTTACGTCGTATGCCGACAAGCTTTCGACAAAACGCGGTCGGATTGCCGTAGTTTTGCGCACCATAGTTGATCGCAATGCACGCAGTTGGAGCGCGGAATTTCATCGCTGCGCGTGCGGTCTGGGTGCTGGTAACGACCACCATCATAACTAATTGAATAAAAACAATAACTTGTGTGTCGTCGTCCCGGTGAGCGATGGTTACATCCTGCAAGCAAGCGCTTATTCAACGCCCCGTGATTTTGTGCTCGCGCATCATGCTGTTTGCACATGTAAACTCGCCGCCATGAATAAGCAATGTTTCCATGACTGAATCCTGCGACGTCGCGATTATCGGTGCGGGTCTGGTCGGTGCGAGCCTTGCGTTGGCGCTTGCGCCATCAGGCTTGAGCGTGGCGCTGGTTGAGCCGCGTGCGTCGGAAGCGCCTTCTGCGAATTGGGATAGCCGAATCTACGCCGTCAGTCCCGGTTCAGCGGCGTTTCTCACTCGTGTGGGCGCGTGGCAAGGCATGGATTCGGCGCGCGTGGCACGCGTGGAGACGATGCGAATTTTTGGTGATGCTTCATTGGTGAGCGCGAATATGGAATTCAATGCCTACGATGCCGGATTGCGTGAGCTGGCTTTTATCGCGGAAAGCGGGCGCATGCAGGCAGCGCTGTGGCAATGCCTGGATCAAGCGGCGCATGTCACGCGGTACTGCCCCGCGGTGTGCGTGGCGCTGTCGCAGCACGTGGATGCGACAGACATCGTGCTCAACTCGGGCGTCACCTTGCGTGCAAAGCTCGTGGTGGGGGCCGATGGTGCGCAATCGTGGGTGCGCGAGCAAGCGGGCATCAAAGCGCATACACACGCCTACGCGCAGTGTGGCGTGGTAGCGAATTTCGCTTGTGCTTTACCGCATCACGATACGGCTTATCAGTGGTTTCGTGCGGATGGCGTGCTGGCGTTGCTGCCGCTGCCGGGCAATCGCGTGTCGATGGTGTGGTCTACTTCTGACGCGCATGCTCAGGTATTGATGGCGCTGGATGCGGCGGCGCTGGCGCAGCGAGTCAGTGAAGCCAGCCATGCTGTAATGGGTGCGCTTGAGGTCATTACACCGGTGGCGGCGTTTCCGTTGCAGTTGCAGCGTGTGGAAGCGCTGGTTAAACCGCGTCTTGCGCTGGTAGGGGACGCTGCGCATAATGTGCACCCGCTGGCGGGGCAAGGCGTTAATCTGGGCTTTCGTGATGCGCGTGAATTGGCTGCAGTGCTGTGTGATCGCGGGGCGCAGCACGATTGCGGGGACTACGTATTGCTGCGGCGCTACGAGCGCGCGCGCAGGGAAGATGTGTTATCGATGCAGCTCGTAACCGATGGATTGCAGAAACTTTTTGCGTCAAATGCGGTCTGGTTATCACGCGCGCGTAATCTGGGCGTACGCTTGATGGAAAATCAGCCCATGCTCAAGAATTTGCTGATGAAACACGCCATTGCGTGATATCAGCTTGATATTTTACAAAGGGATTCAAATGTTCAAGCAATTTGCCCGCCTGCCGACCGTGTTGCTGATGCTGCTGACGCTGGGTTTAAGCGGTGCGCGCGCGCAGGATTCTGACGAGGCCAGAGTCAAGCAGGCAGTGCAGGCGAAGTTTCCGAAAATGTCGGTGGACACCGTAACGCGCATGCCGTTCGGCGGCCTGTTTGAAGTGGTGATGGGCAGCGAGGTGGTTTACACCGACAGCAAAGCCGAGTTCATGATGGGCGGCACGCTGTACGACATACGCACCATGCCCGCGCGCAACATCACGCAGGATACGACGCAAAAACTCGCGTCCAAAGCGCTGACCACCTCACACGATTCCGCCATCAAAATGGTGCGCGGCAACGGCAAGCGCGTACTCTATACGTTTGAAGATCCCAACTGCGGTTATTGCCGCGAGCTTTACAAAGAGCTGGTCAAGATGACGGATGTCACGGTGTATACGTTCCTGCTGCCGATACTGTCGCCTGATTCAACCGAAAAATCGCGCGCGATCTGGTGCGCCAAAGATCGCGCCAAAGCGTGGGAGCAGGTGATGACCAAGGGTGCGCTTACCGAGGCGTCGAAACCATGTGACACACCGCTGGCGAAAAATACCGAAATTTCGCAACGCCTGGGCATCCGTGGCACGCCGGCCATTTATTTGGCCAGCGGCCAGCAGTTGGGTGGATTTATTCAGGCGCAGCAAATCGAACAGGCGTTCGCCAAGAAATAATTCCTCGATTCACACCTCGTCCACGCGTGACATGAATGGCGTTCGCAATCGCAGTCACATTGCCTGGGCGCTGGGTGCCTCTGCATTGCTGCATGTGTGGCTCGCGCATAACCCGCGAGGGTTGGTCAGCGCGCCGAGTGTTGTGGCAAACAGCGGCGCGCCCCTAACGGTCGAAATCGGCAGGCCGAGCGTTGATTATCTCGCGCCTGAGGTCATGCCACGTTTCGAGTCGGCGCAACCAGCCGTAGCGCCCCAGTTGCCGCGTGATAGTGCTGTTGCCGCCCCCAAAGCGCGTGTTACCGCCGCTGCCGGTGAACGACCGCCGTGGAATCTCGGATTGTCCGTTGCCGCAGCTGCACAAAGCCAAGCTGCGATACCACAGCCGAGCGACCCAACTTACTACGGCGCGCTGAGTCTGGACGTGTATCCCAAGGCCATCACCTCGCTCGACTTGGGCACAAAACTGAACACTGCTGTCGCCGGACAAGTGCGCGCAACGGTGCTGATTGATGAAGCCGGTGTTGTGAATGAGGTGCGCGTGATCGATGCGGCCGTGCCAGACATTGCGAACGCTGCACGTGAGCTGCTATTGCAGACGCGCTTTACGCCCGCGCGCAAGGATGGGCGTGTGGTTAAAGCTGAAGTGCGCGTTAGTCTCGATTACGGCCCAAGCTAGATAGCCAACATAACATATTGTTTTTATTAAGTAATTTATGTGGGCGGCGTTGGATACCCGTTCGGCAACAACACCCACAGGCGCACCGATTGCTGCATGCGTCCGGCTTCGCGTGCGGCTTTTTCGCCCGCGCCCCAGAAATAATCAATCCGCACAGCGCCACGTATCGCGCCACCGGTGTCTTGCGCCAGCATCAGGCGTTGCAGCGGTTTATCCGTGTTGGGCCATGTGGTGGCAATATGTACTGGCGCGCCCAGCGGTACATAGCGCGGATCAATGGCGACACTGCGCTCGGGCGTGAGCGGCAAGCCCATCGCGCCCGGTGGTGATGTGGCGGGGCCGGTGAGTTCACGGAAAAATACATAGCGCGGATTTTGATTAAGTAATTCACCCAGCCGAGCCGGATTCGCGCGCGCCCACGCCTTGATGCCCTGCATGGAGGCGCGGTCAGCGCTGAGCTCGCCGCGCTCGATCAGCACGCGGCCTATTGAGCGATACGGGTGACCGTTGTGATCCGCAAAGCCGATGCGCATGACGCCGCCCTCGCTCAATGTGATACGGCCTGAGCCTTGCACTTGCAGAAAAAATAAATCAATCGCGTCTTCCACCCAGGCGATTTCTTTGCCGCGCAAGGGCGAATTTTCAGTGTCGATTTGCGCGCGGGTGTAGTACGGCACCACGCGTTTGCCGTCGAGGCGGCCACGCGGCGCGCTGGCCTTTAATTCGGGTACCAGCGTGCCCAGATCCAGCAACACAATGTCGTCGGGTGCGCTGTACACCGGGTAACGGTTGCGCGCACTGCGCGTGCGGCTGCCGCGTATGGTGGGCTCAAAATAACCCGTGGCCAGGCCATCCAGCGTGCCGTCGGGATTGGTGACGCGATGCGGGGTGAAGTATTGCTCGAAAAACTGTCGCGCGGCATCGCGGCCATTCACGGCAGACGCGGCGTCGCAGGCCTCGCGCCACGCGGGTTGTTTGGCGATGACGCGGCAACTGATCAGCAACGCGGGCAACGCCTCCGCGTGATTGTCTTGCGCCCAGCCGGGCAATTCAGACCATGCTGCTCTGATCAGCGTTTGTGGCGGGCTTTGCGGTGGTTCGGCGGGCTGCTCGGCTTGCGCTGGGGCAGCGTCGGCAGGCGCGGGTTTGGCTGCAGGTGCTGGCGCGCGATCTTCGATAGCCGCTGGTGTCGCGGCTTGTGGTGGCGTGACCTGCGGTTTGGGCGACTGACAGGCGCTTACCAATGCCAACAGCGCCATTGGCACCACGCCCAGAAAACGCTTTGCGCCTATGAAGTATTGGATTTTCCGCGCCGGATCATTCATGATGGGCGATAGTATAAAGGCAACAAACACTATGGAAATTTTATCGTGGTTCTTGGTGGAAGCGCTTGCCGCCACTGCGCTGCTGGTGCTGGTGGTATGGTGGACGTGGCCGCGAGCGCCGAAAAACGAAGACGACGATCAGCCGGAAACCTCAAAGCGCAATAAATCCTAATGCAGCACGCGCGGCATGGACAGAGTGAATTCCGGTATCGTTACATCGAATTTCGTGCCATCGTCCGCCAGCATTTGATAGGTGCCGCGCATGGTGCCCACGGGCGTGGCAATCGCTGAACCGCTGGTGTATTCAAAACTTTCGCCGGGACGCAAGTGGGGTTGTTCGCCCACCACGCCTTTGCCGCGCACTTCCTGTACTTTGTCGGCGGCGTCAGTGATGACCCAATGACGGCTGACCAATTGTGCGGCGGCACTGCCCGCGTTGGTAATGGTGATGGTGTAGGCAAAAACGTAACGGTCGTTCGCGGGATCGGATTGATCCGCGATGTAAACCGTGCGCGTTTTTACGGCAATCTCGTAGGGTTTGCTGGGCATGGATGGCATTTCTCTAGCGGCATAGTATACGCGAGGTTCACTGGCTGGCGGCGAAACAGTTACAATATCCGCATGAAATACCGCATTGGACCGAGCATTTTGTCCGCTGACTTCGCGCGCCTGGGTGACGAGGTAAAAAGCGTGGTCGCTGCGGGCGCCGACATCATTCATTTTGATGTGATGGACAATCACTACGTGCCGAATCTGACCATCGGCCCACTGGTGTGCGAGGCGATACGCCCGCACGTGCAGGTGCCGATTGATGTGCATCTGATGGTGAAGCCGGTGGATCGCATCGTGCCGGATTTCGCCAGGGCTGGCGCGAATATTATTTCGTTTCACCCAGAGGCTTCTGACCACATTGATCGCACCATAGGCCTGATTCACGAGCACGGCTGCAAGGCAGGGTTGGTGTTTAATCCGGGCACGCCGCTGCACTATCTTGATCATGTTTTGGATAAACTGGATCTGGTGCTGATAATGTCGGTGAATCCGGGTTTCGGCGGGCAAAAGTTCATACCCGAGGCGCTAAAAAAGCTGGCAGCCGTGCGACAAAAAATTGATGCCAGCGGACGTGCTCCCGGTGATGTCTGGCTTGAAATCGATGGCGGTGTGAAGATCGATAACATTGCCGAGATTGCGCGTGCGGGCGCTGATACGTTTGTTGCGGGTTCTGCAATATTTGATACCAAAGATTACAAAGCCACCATTGCTGCCATGCGCGCTGCGCTCGCGGCGTACTAAAATTATATGGAGTTTTCGCATTGAAGTTCACCCTGCCCTTGCAAATTAAAGCTGTCATGATCGATCTCGATGGTACGCTGCTCGATACCATTCCTGATCTTGCCGCTGCTGCCAACCTGATGCTGGCGGAACTGAAAATGCCCGCGCTGCCCGAAGCCACCATTCGTAATTTTGTCGGCAAGGGCATCAACAACCTGATCGAGCGCACGCTCACCAACAGCATGGACGGCAAGCCCGATGCCGATTTATTTCAGCGCGCGCTCCCAGTGTATGAACGCAGCTACAAAGCGGTGAACGGCAAGCACACCACGATTTATCCCGGCGTGAAAGAGGGCCTGGATGTGCTGCGCGCGCAAGGCTACCCGCTGGCGTGCGTGACCAATAAAGTGGAGCGCTTTACCTTGCCGCTGCTTGATTACGTCAACCTGTCGAGCTACTTTGTCAGCGTGGTCGCTGGCGACACGTTGCCGCAGCGCAAGCCCGATCCCGCGCAACTGCTGCATGCGTGCAGGCAAATGAATGTCGCGCCTGGCGAAATGCTGATGATCGGTGATTCGATTAACGATGCACAGGCCGCGCGCGCAGCGGGCTGCCCGATTTTTTGCGTAACCTACGGCTACAACGAAGGCCACGACGTGCAGTCACTGGATGTTGATGCTATAGTAGCGTCGCTGGTTGAAGCTACCCGATTGATTTCAAAGAAAATTTAGTATTTATTCAGTCATGATGTCGAAACACGAAAATTCAGGTTTGGCCGGGAAACGTTGGTGTCGCTGGCGCCGCTAAACGTTCGTCCCTTTTTGCCGCGCAGGTCATTTACGCGCGGCCCTGAATAAACGGTTTTCCCAGGTTTCGTATGGAGCAACGCATGACTGAAGTCGAATTTAAACGGCTGGCCCTTGCTGGCTACAACCGCATTCCCCTCGTGCTTGAGACCTTTGCCGATCTTGACACGCCGCTGTCGATCTACCTCAAGCTCGCCAACAAGCCGTATACCTATTTGCTCGAATCCGTAGTCGGTGGCGAACGTTTTGGGCGTTATTCGTTCATTGGCCTCGCTGCAAAAACACGCATTGAAGTGCGTGGTTATCAGTGCACTGAATTTTTCGGCAGCGCCGTTACCAGACAAATCACAGTAGCCGACCCGCTGGATTACGTTGAAAAATATCTCGCGCAATTCAAAGTGGCGAAAGTTGAAACGCCCGCAACGCTGCCGCGTTTTTGCGGCGGACTGGTGGGTTATTTTGGCTACGACACCGTGCGCTACGTCGAGAAAAAGCTCGCGCATACACAAAAGCCCGATCAACTGGGCACGCCGGACATTGCGCTGCTGGTATCGGAAGAAATCGCGATTGTTGATAATCTTTCGGGCAAACTGTATCTCGTGGTGTATGCACAGCCGGGTACGCCGGATGCGTATCAAAACGCCAGCGCACGCCTCGCCGAATTACTGAAAAAACTGCGTGAGCCCGTGGTGATTCCGCCAGCTAGCACCGCAGTATCAGAACCTGCCGTATCAGGCTTTGGCCGCGAGGCATATCACGCTGCCGTCGAGCGCGCAAAAAAATACATCTTCGAGGGCGACATCATGCAGGTGGTGCCGTCGCAGCGCATGGTAAAACCGCTGCGCGCAACACCGCTGGCGCTGTACCGCGCGCTGCGCACGTTGAACCCATCGCCGTACATGTTTTATTTTGACTTTGCTGATTTTCATGTCGTCGGCGCATCACCGGAAATTCTCGCGCGGCTTGAAAGTGGCGTCGTCACCGTGCGCCCCATTGCAGGAACACGCAAGCGCGGCGCAACCGTCGACGAAGACAATGCGCTGGCCGCAGAATTGCTCGCCGATCCAAAAGAGCGCGCCGAACACATCATGCTGATGGACCTCGGCCGCAACGACGCCGGACGTGTTTCACAAACCGGCAGCGTGAAAGTCACCGAGCAAATGGTGATCGAACGTTACTCGCACGTGATGCACATTGTTTCAAACGTTGAAGGCAAAATCAAACCGGGCTTGGGCGCGATAGACGTGCTGCGGGCGACCTTTCCGGCGGGTACGGTTTCCGGTGCGCCCAAGGTGCGCGCGATGGAAATCATTGATGAACTGGAGCCGGTGAAGCGCGGCATCTACGCGGGTGCGGTCGGCTATCTTGGCTTTGACGGCAACATGGATGTGGCAATCGCGCTGCGTACGGGCGTGGTGAAAGACGGCATGCTCTATGCGCAGGCAGGCGGCGGCGTAGTGGCGGATTCCGAACCCGAAGCCGAATGGCAGGAAACGCAGAACAAGGCGCGTGCTTTGTTACGAGCGGCGGAGATTGCCGAGGCAGGACTGGATAGTAAAATTAGCTAATAAAAACAAAGTCTTATGGTGTATATGGAATGCGTGAGCAAGTTCCTGCACGCCAAATTACAGCGTCGGACTTTTAAATTCTCCGCCCAGTGAAACCTGCGCCCACGGCGTTAGTTGCGCATCCGTAGAAAAACTAAAGTGCCCCCCTGCGGCATGTTGATCGCGGTAAATACGTTGCAGCGCGCTGGTGTCGTAGATGCCTGCTGCGCCTGCCATTTCATAGAGCGTATCGACGGCTTCGGTGAGTAGCTTCATGCCCATGGCACAGTTGCGCTTGTAGCGCAGCTTGGTTTCAATATCGAGTTTGCCGCCGCCGCGATACACGTTGTGTGCTTCGATGCAGTCGTTGCGTAGCCACGTGCGCACGGCGTCTATTTTTGCACCCGCCATACCAATGCGCAGTTGCACGGTTTGAAAATCGCGCATCTTGGCGCCAGTGTAGTTGGTGCTGCGTTGCCTGACCATCCCGGTGGCAAGATCAAGCATCGCCTGTGCGTTACCGGTCATGGCACCGGCGATGCAGTGCCCGCCGAGCGAGGCCGTGGGCACTTTGAACATCGAGTTGGTGTGTATTTTCAGTCCCGGATATTCGTGTGCGGGGTTGGCTACATGCATGGATATCGCGCGATGCGCGGGGACAAAAACCTTATTGCATGTAACCGTACGGCTGCCGGTGCCGCGCATGCCGAGTGTTTGCCAATCGTCGATGACTTCAAATTGCGGGCGCGGTACCTGGCACATCATCCAGTCGAGTGGTTTTCCATCAGAGTCTTTGATGATGCAGGCGAGTTGCTCCCAGCCGGAATGATCCACGCCCGATGAAAACCCCCACTTGCCGGATAGCTCGATACCGCCATCGACTTTGCGCCCGGTGCCCTGCATGAAAGCGATGCCGGAGGCAATCAGCATATCGGGATTAGCGCCCCAGATTTCTTCCTGCGCCGCTTTGGGCCATAGCGCCAGACCGCGATGATGCGAGGCGAGATTCGCTACTGCCCAGGCGGTTGATGCATCGCCGCGCCCGAGCATTTCCGGGATGTCGAAATACGCGATGAAGTCAAGTTCCATGCCGCCCCAGGCTTTGGGCTGGATGTAACGGAACAAGCCATTTTCGTGCAGTGCGTTGACGACGGCAGGAACCATTTTCGTGGCCTTGTCGTTTTCTGCGCCTTGCGTGCGCAAAAAAGGAATCAGCGCGCGAGCGCGTTCGATGGCCTCGTCATAGCCGACGCTGGAAAAATCTTGCTGCTTGGGTGCGGGAGCATTCATGGTGTGCGCATGATAACCGGCGGGCGCGCGGCACTCAACTTGGCGGTCATATTGTGGTTGAAAATGGCTGAAGCTATTCGGGTTTGATGCCGCAAGAAGCCACGGCCTGTTGAGCATGCGTGATTCCGCACAGGCACGGTGCGACCAGCCATGTTGATGAATGTGACAAATTTCTCAGCATCAGTTTTTCTGGACTAAACCCGTGTCGGGCCATGCTATGGGTCAGTGCTAGCAGGGAGCAAGGGTCGTGGAACCTCGCGCCGGAAAAGTAATCTGAATTGAACCAGCAAATTACCACTTGCTACAATTGGGGTAGGTTGCGGGGCAATTGTCGAAAACAGGCTGGAATGGGCGGCTGGATGAGGCAATTAGGCGTGTAGGGGTAGCCAACAAGAGTTTGAAATACAAGGCTTTCTTGGTAGAATCTACTGGTTTTCAATGCCGGTTTGCATAACCTTTGGATCGTTCGTGTATGCGTCCGCGTACCGAGTGCGTTTCAATCGCCCTATTCTTTGCATCGCATCGAACCGTAGCGCATTGTCTACCCACGAATTTTTGTGAAAGCATAACGCAATGACACTTCTTTCTGTCCGTTCACTACGTTCCGTATGGCGCGTTTTTCGCCATACGTTTCGTGCGGTCGGTGGCCTAACAGTAGCGTTGGCGCTGTTGATGGCGTTTCCCGCAGCCGCGCAAACTGACGAGTTGCAAGATGTTAACCAGATGCTCAAATTGGGTCAGTTCGACCAGGCTATGACGCGTGTTAACAGCTATCTTTCAACTCGTCCGAAGGATGCGCGCGGGCGCTTTCTCAAAGGTTTGATACTCGCGGAGCAAAATAAGCCTGCAGATGCCATTCAGGTGTTTGCGGCGTTGACCAAAGATTTCCCGGATCTGCCAGGGCCGTATAATAACCTTGCGGTTTTGTATGCCTCGCAGGGCCAGTATGACAAGGCGCGTGATGCGCTGGAGTTGGCTATACGCACCCACCCCAGCTACGCCACCGCGCACGAAAATCTGGGTGATATCTACGCCAAAATGGCCAGTCAGGCGTACGACAAGGCATTGCAGCTCGACAAAAGCAATTCCACCGCGCAATCAAAATTGAACATGATTCGTGATCTGTTCCCGGCGGATTCGCGCACGGCCAAAACCGCAGCAGCAAAGGTTGAGCCCGCCGCAAAGGTAGCCGCAACTCCCGCAGCCCCAGTCGCGACCCCTGCGTACGATCCAACAAAAGTAGCGGCTGCAGCCAAGCCCGCAGCGGCTAAACCCACCGGCGCGCCCAGCGCGGAAGAAGTGCTGGCCTCGGTCAATGCATGGGCGCAATCCTGGTCGAAGAATGATGTTCCCGGCTATCTGGGCGCTTACGCACCGGATTTTCGCGCGCCGGGCGGCGTATCACGCGCCGCGTGGGAGGCTGAACGCAAACAGCGCATTGCCAAACCACGTCAGATACAAGTCACAATTGAGTCGCCCCGAGTGGAGTTTGACGAGAACGGCCGCGCCACGGTGACATTCCGCCAACAGTACCGGTCTGATGCCCTGAAGTCCACCAACAGCAAAACACTGGTGATGACCAAGGCCGGCGACAAATGGCTGATCCAGCAAGAACGAAGCGGCGGTTAACCACCGGACGCGCTTCGCTGCTGGCCATCGCGCTGTGTGTGCTGATGGCGGGCACGGCTGCGTTTTTTGTCAGCGGGCAGCCGCAGCTGGCGGCGGCGTTTATTCCGGTGAATTACGCCAAGAGCGTTAGTTCCACAGGCGTTGCGAACCGGGCCGCCGTGGGCGCGCTAGAGCCCGAGATTGCATTGCAAAAAACGCTGGTCGAGATCAAAAATCATCGCATGGATAATGCGTTGACCGAGATCGACAAAGTGATCGGCGCCTATCCCAATTTTCGTCTTGCACATCTGATCAAAGGCGATCTACTGATGGCGCGGGCGCATGCGATCAACACAGTAGGCAATGTTACCGATGCGCCGCAGGATCAACTTGAAGACCTGCGCGACGAAGCGCGCGCCCGCGTCGGCCGCTTGCAGAACGAACGCCCCAAAGATCAGGTGCCGCGCTATCTGGTGCAAATGCCGCCGGAGCAGCGTTATGCGCTGGTGGTTGATACGGCAAAATCCACGCTGTATGTGTTTGAAAACAAAGACGGCGAAGCGCGCTACGTGGCTGACTACTACGCCACCATCGGCAAAAACGGCATGGACAAATTTCGCGAGGGCGACAATAAAACACCGCTGGGTGTGTATCACGTTACCAGCAGCATCTCGCGCGAACAGTTAAACAATCGCTACGGCAAGTTGGCCGGGCAGTACGGCGTAGGCGCGCTGCCGATCAGTTACCCGAACGAGTGGGATAAACGCAGCGGGCGTAACGGCAGCGGCATCTGGTTGCACGGCGTGCCGTTCGATACCTACAGTCGTGCGCCGCGCGCGAGCAACGGTTGTGTCGCGCTGACCAACGAAGATTTCATGGCCATTGCGGCAAACTCCCAAGTGGGCGTAACGCCAGTGATTATCGCCAACGGCATCGAATGGGTCAGCGCGGACGCCACGCGCGCCGTTCGGCAAGATCTTGCGCAGGCGGTCGAAGGCTGGCGCCGTGATTGGGAAAGCCTCAACACGGATAACTACCTCAAACATTATTCGCCAGCAAAATTTTCCACCGGTACACAGAAATTCGATGCGTGGGCGGAACACAAATACAGAGTCAACGCGGGTAAAACCTGGCTCAAGGTCAAGGTTGAAAACGTCAGCATGTTTTTTTATCCGGGTGCCGCTGATCTCGCGGTGGTGACGTTCGATCAGGATTACAACAGCAGCAATCTCGCCGGACAATCGCGCAAACGCCAATATTGGATGAAAGAATCCGGCGGCTGGAAAATTGTTTACGAAGGTGCTGGCTGAAATAATTTAATTAAAACAATAGATTACGTGTAGCCTTTATTTATGTTGCTGGTCATCGACAACTACGATTCCTTCACCTACAACCTCGTGCAATATTTTGGCGAGTTGGGTGAAACCGTCGAAGTATTTCGTAACGACGACATCACGCTCGAAGGGGTGGAGCGGTTAAACCCTGCGCGCATCGTTATTTCGCCGGGCCCCTGCACGCCGAATGAGGCGGGCATATCTGTGCCCGCAATCAAACACTTTGCGGGCAAAGTGCCGATGCTCGGCGTGTGTCTGGGCCACCAAAGCATTGGTCAGGCGTTCGGCGGCAAGATCATTCACGCCAAACAATTGATGCACGGCAAAACCTCGGCGATACATCACAATAACAGCAGTGTGTTCAAAGGGCTGCCCGCTGCTTTTCAGGCTACGCGCTATCACTCGCTGGTGATTGAGCGCGACAGTCTGCCGGATTGCCTTGAGGTGACGGCCTGGACAGACGACGGCGAAATCATGGGCGTGCGCCATAAAACATTGCCGATTGAAGGCGTGCAGTTTCACCCGGAATCGATACTTACCGAACACGGCCACGCCATGCTGAAAAATTTCCTGGAGGGCAAACCATGACACCGCAAGAGGCGTTAGCGCGCATTGTCGATCATCGTGAAATCTTTCACGAGGAAATGCTCTCATTGATGCGCCAGATCATGAGTGGCGAAGTCTCTGCGACCTTGATTGCCGCCATCGTCGCCGGGTTACGCGTGAAAAAGGAAACCATCGGCGAGATTTCCGCAGCGGCACAAGTAATGCGCGAGTTTGCAACCAAAGTACCGACACCTGACGCGCCGAATCTGATTGATACCTGCGGCACCGGCGGTGATGCTGCGCACACGTTTAATATTTCCACGGCGGCGATGTTCGTTGCTGCGGCAGCGGGTGCAAAAATCGCCAAACACGGCGGGCGGTCGGTATCCAGCAAATCCGGCAGCGCCGATGTACTGGAGGCCTTGGGCGCCAATATCAATTTGTCGCCCGATCAAGTGGCGAAATCGATCAATGAAGTGGGTGTGGGTTTCATGTTCGCGCCCAACCACCACAGCGCGATGAAATACGCCGCCCCCGTGCGCCGTGAGCTGGGCGTGAAAACCATCTTCAACATTCTCGGCCCGCTGACCAATCCGGCAGCCGCAAAGCAGCAGGTGATGGGCGTATTTCATCCTGATCTTGTCGGCATACAGGCGCGCGTGCTGCAGCGCCTGGGCAGCCGTCGAGTGATGATCGTGCACGGCCGCGAAGGGCTGGACGAAATGTCGCTGTGCGGCCCCACCCTGATTGCAGAGTTGAAGAATAACGAAGTGCGCGAGTACGAAGTGCAACCGTCCGACGTGGGTCTAAAAGTGTGTGATGCGGCAGCGCTGCGCGTCGATGGCATTGATGCGTCGAAAGCCATGCTGCTCGCAGCGCTCGATAACCAGGACGGCCCCGCGCGCGACATCGTCGCGTTTAACGCGGGTGCGAGCATTTATGTTGCAGGGCTGGCCGACTCGCTGGCGGACGGGGTGAAAAAAGCGCTGGCCATTTTAGCCGGCGGCGCCGCGCGTAAAAAGCTCGATCAGTTTGTAGCGCATACCAGCGCTGCTCAAAAGTAACATAAGTATTTGTTTTTAAACAAATTTAATGTCCGATATTCTGCGGCGCATCGTAGCCGTTAAGTCACAGGAAGTTGCCGCCGCAAAACTTGCTGTGTCGCCCGCCGAGGTTGAGCAGCAAGCCAAAGCCGCAACACCGCCGCGCGATTTTGCTGGCGCACTGCGCGCAAAAATCGCTGCAGGTAAATCTGCAGTGATCGCGGAAATCAAAAAAGCGAGCCCCAGCAAAGGCATACTGCGCGATCACTTTGAACCAGCGCTGATTGCAAAAAGTTACGCGCAGCACGGTGCGGCGTGTTTGTCGGTGTTGACCGATCAGCAGTTTTTTCAGGGCGATATCGCGCACATGAAATCGGCGCGCGCGGCATGTGCGTTGCCGGTGTTGCGCAAGGATTTTATGATTGATCCGTATCAGATTTATGAAGCACGCGCGGCAGGTGCGGATTGCATATTGCTGATTGTGGCCGCGCTGGATTTGCCGCGCATGCGCGAACTGGAATCCGTGGCGATGGGCTTGGGCCTGGCGGTGCTGGTGGAAGCGCATGACGGTGATGAACTGGAGTTGGCGTTAAACCTCAAGACGCCGCTGATCGGCATCAACAACCGCAATCTGCGCACGTTTGAAACGCGGCTTGAAACCACGCTGGGGCTGCTGGAGCGCGTGCCCGCTGGTCGCCTGGTAATTACTGAAAGCGGTATTTTAAAAGCGGACGATGTAGCGTTGATGCGGCAGCACAAGGTGAATTGTTTTCTGGTGGGCGAGGCGTTTATGCGTGCGCCAGAGCCGGGAGTTGAACTCGAGCGGCTATTTGGAGCGTGAGTGGAGCATGAGTGGAACATGATTAACATTGATCAACTCATCGTGGGATTCGACAAGGGCTTGCGCACGTTGTTCGCACCCGCGCAAACGTTGCGTCGCGTGCCGGGCGACGCAATTCTCGACGCGGCGCTCGACGATAAATCGCGGCAAACCTCCGCTGCGCTCATGCGCGTGAACCACACGGGCGAAGTGTGCGCGCAGGCGTTGTATCAAGGTCAGGCGCTGACCGCGCGCGAGCCATCTGCCAAGCAAGCGCTGGAACACGCTGCACAGGAAGAAACCGAGCACCTGGCGTGGACGGAACGGCGTATCGCCGAATTAGGCGGCAGCAAAAGCGTACTGAACCCATTGTTTTACGCAGGTTCGTTTGCGATGGGTGCGGCGTCGGGGTTGCTGGGCGACAAATGGAATCTCGGTTTTCTCGCGGAGACCGAACGGCAAGTGGTGCGCCACCTGGATGGCCATCTCGAACGGTTGCCTGCCGAAGACGAAAAAAGTCGCGCGATAGTTGAGCAGATGCGTGACGATGAAGCGCGTCACGCCACCAGTGCCATCAGTCACGGTGGTGCAGAATTGCCTGCGCCGGTTAAGGCGGGGATGAAGGTTTCGTCAAAAGTGATGACGGAAACCGCGTACTGGTTGTAACGGGGTGTAAAGTGAGGTTACGCCTCGCGCACTTCAAAATCGTGCGTAATGGCAACAGATTTGGCGAGCATGATAGAAGCTGAGCAATATTTCTCCGCCGATAGGTGCACCGCGCGCTCAACCTGCGCAGGCTTTAGCGCCTTACCCGTCACCACAAAATGAAAATGAATTTTGGTAAAGACTTTCGGGTCTTCGGTGGCGCGTTCGGCGTCGATTTCCAGCACGCAGTCGGTGACATCTGCGCGTGATTTTTTGAGGATGTGAACCACGTCATACGCCGTGCAGCCGCCCGCGCCCATCAGCAACGTTTCCATCGGGCGTGGCCCCAGATTGCGTCCGCCACCTTCGGGCGCACCGTCCATCACCATCGCGTGGCCGCTTTCGGATTCAGCAACGAAGGCGACGTTTTCCAGCCATTTAATGCGTGCTTTCATGATTGCATCCTGTTATCGGATGACGGATTTTAGCCCATACCAGAGCAGCCCTATGAGCTCGTGAAAGAAGTGGCTGCTGTCTTGCAGCGCGTAGGCATGCGGCACAAAATCCCTAGGCGTAAGGCGCAAGCTCGTCGCATATTGGGTGGGGGCAATCACCACGTGAAAGCCGGCCTGCTGGAATATCCATTTCGAGCGCGGCATGTGCCATGCGTGGGTAACCAGATAGACGCGGTTGATGCCCAAAGGTGCCAGCATGGCGCGGCTCGCACGGGCGGTTTCCAGTGTGTTGGCTGATGTCGCTTCAACCCAGGGGACCGGCACCTGGAAATCGTGTTCTAACACCCTTTTCATGTTCTGCGCTTCGGAAATCGCACCCCCTTCGGGCGCACCGCCGCTGACCAGGATGGGTTTGCCGGTCAGTCGGTGCAGATGCGCGCCGTAGCGCAGCCGCGTCAGCGTGGATTCGCTCACGGTGTCGCTGCCGCCAAATTCCGGCGCAGCAAAGTATTGGCCGCCACCCAGTATCACGATCGCCTGCGGTGGTGGCCCGGACAGTATGTTCAGCGGGTCGGTTGGTGCCGGTTCCAGGGCTTGCAGCAGCGTGCGCGATAGCAAGGGCGTGGATAGCGCCCACAACGCGATAAGGCTCAACAGGATCAGCGCTTTGCCGGAGCGCGGATGTTTGCGCAGCCGCAAAACACCCCAGCCCGTCAGCACCATCAGGCAACCCGGCGGCAAGAACCATACGGAAATCAGCTTTTCGATTAGCCAGAATGACATAACTATATGTTTTTAAATGAGTTTCATAATTTAAGCGGATTTCTCAGCCTGCCGCCAACGGTAGCCTAAAATTTGACACGGAGGGCCGATTTCTAATAGAATTAGCGGTTCCCTTCGGGCGGTACTGATGCCGGGGTGTGCTGTAAGTGTAAGGAAACAAGGTTAAACAGGGTTCGCAAGATGAAAACATGGAATGCCAAGGCAGAAACTGTGCAGCACGATTGGGTTATCGTCGATGCCGCTGACAAAGTACTCGGACGGCTGGCGTCCGCAATTGCACATCGCTTGCGCGGCAAGCATAAGCCCGAATTCACGCCGCACGTCGACGTCGGCGATTATATCGTCGTGGTCAATGTGGACAAATTGCGTGTCACTGGCAATAAGGCCAAAGACAAGCTGTATCACCGGCACACCGGTTATCCCGGCGGTATCCGCACTACGGCGTTTGAGGATATGCATGCCGATCATCCCAGCCGCGTGCTTGAAAAAGCCGTTAAAGGCATGCTGCCCAAAGGCCCGTTGGGCTACGCCATGCTGCGCAAAATGAAAGCCTATGCCGGTGACGCTCACCCGCATACTGCGCAGCAACCCAAAACACTCACGATTTGATGACGTAATAGTCGAGGCGAATTCACATGGCATTGCAATCTAGCTCAAACTACGGAACAGGCCGCCGCAAAAGCGCGGTAGCGCGGGTTTACATCAAGCCTGGCAAGGGCGATATCATCGTCAACGGCAAACCGGTTGATCTGTTTTTCTCGCGCGAGACCGGTCGCATGATCGTGCGCCAACCGCTGGTGATTACAGATAACGTTGAGCGTTTTGATATCAGCGTTAACGTCATTGGTGGTGGTGAGTCGGGTCAGGCGGGCGCAGTGCGTCACGGTATTACGCGCGCACTGATCGATTTTGATGCGACACTGAAGCCGCCGCTCAAAAAAGCTGGCCTGGTTACGCGCGATGCACGTGAAGTTGAGCGTAAAAAAGTGGGTTTGCGCAAAGCGCGCCGTCGTAAGCAATTCTCGAAGCGGTAATCGCAGTTTCGCAACGCTTTATGCGACAAAGCCGCCTTCCACGGGCGGCTTTGTTGTTTTAGAGTCGCCTGTCCGTAGTGCAAAATTCGGAGGCAACCATGACGCAAAAAATCATCAACGTCGGCATCGTTGGCGGCACCGGCTACACTGGTGTCGAGTTGTTGCGGCTGCTGGTGCAGCACCCCAATGCCAAACTTACTGCGATCACTTCGCGCTCTGAAGCAGGCATACCGGTTGCCGATATGTTCCACAATCTGCGCGGCTGGACAGACCTTAAATTTGTCGAGCCTGCTGCTGCTGCGCTTGACCAATGTGATCTCGTCTTCTTTGCCACGCCCAATGGCATCGCCATGAAAGACACGCCCGCGCTGGTGAAAGCCGGTGTACGCGTGATTGATGTCGCCGCGGATTTTCGGATCAAAGACATTGCCGAGTGGGAGCGCTGGTACAAAATGCCACACGCCTGCCCTGAGCTCGTGGCTGAGGCGGTGTACGGTTTGCCGGAGGTAAACCGTGCGCAAATCGTCGGCGCGCGCATCGTGGCCAATCCCGGCTGTTATCCCACGGCGGTGCAACTTGGCTTCCTGCCGCTGGTCGAAGCCGGTGTGGTCGATATCGAACATTTAATTGCCGATGCCAAATCGGGTGTGTCAGGCGCGGGCCGCAAGGCGGAAGTGCATACGCTGCTGGCGGAAGCGGCGGATAATTTTAAAGCCTACGGCGTGCCGGGGCATAGACATTTTCCTGAAATAAAACAAGGGCTTACGCATATAGCGCAAAAGGCGGTCAACCTCGTGTTTACGCCACATCTGACGCCGATGATTCGTGGCATACACGCCACCTTGTACGCCCGACTAACGCAAGAAGTTGATCTGCAATCGCTCTACGAAAATCGTTACGCCAATGAAGCATTTGTAGACGTGATGCCCGCTGGTTCGCACCCCGACACGCGCGGTGTGCGTGGTGTGAACGTGTGCCGCATGGCTGTGCATCGGCCGCAAAATGGCGACACCGTTGTGGTGCTTTCTGTCATCGACAATCTGGTAAAAGGTGCCGCCGGCCAAGCGCTGCAAAACATGAACATCATGTTTGGTTTGCCCGAGACCACGGGGCTGAGGCAGGTCGCGCTACTGCCGTAGCGCAAGGCTGCATTTTGAAAGCCTGGCTTAAATCACTTAAAAATCGCGTCGGCATTAACGCCCCGCGTGTGGCCGTGCGGGCGCATATGCCCTGGCATACCCGGTGGATTATTTTTGGCTGTATCGTTGCCGCAGTGGCCGGTGCGAGCTGGGCCACTTATCACTTCGGGCGCGAGTTCACCGGGTTTCGCAAGAGCGAAATCGAGAGCGAAATGAAGCGGCTGCATGACGCGACAGCCAAGCAAGCTGCCGAGATCGCGGACATACGGCAGAAGCTGGCGGCGTCAGAAAGTCAGCGCCAGATCGAGGCTGTAACTTACGTCGATCTGGCGAAGCAGGTTAAGGGATTATCCACAGAAAACGCGACGCTCAAGGATGATCTCGCATTTTTTCAGTCATTGCTGCCCACGGCGGCGCGCGACGACACCATTGCGTTGGGCCGCCTCAAGGTGGAGCCGGACACGCTGCCCGGCGAATTCAAATACCGCCTGCTGGTCGTGCAAGGCGGTCAACGGCCCACAGATTTTCAGGGGCATGTGCAAATCGTGGTCAGCGCGTTGCAGGGTAGCGAAAAAGTGGTTCTGGCGCTGCCGCCGACGGCCGACGGGAAAACCCGAGAATACCAGCTGAATTTCAAGTCATTTCAACGGGTTGAAGGCACTTTCAAAATTGCGCCGGGGGCTGTAGTCAAGAGCGTGCAGGTGCGGGTGTATCAAATTGGCGCGAGTGCGCCTAAACTTACGCAAACCATCAGTATTTCGTAGCTTTTCCAAAGCGTATAGCACATCGCAAATAAGGGGGCAGGAGCATGTTTGGAAACAAGGGTTCGGCTAAACCGCAAAGCATAGATTCATTGATCGGCGCAGGCACAACGATCGAAGGCAACATCAGTTTTTCGGGCGGCTTGCGCATCGATGGCCGGGTGCACGGCAATATCGTGTCATCGGGCGACCAGCCCGGCATGCTGGTAATATCCGAACACGCGGAAGTGGCAGGCGAGATTCGCGTCAATCATGTCGTGGTGAATGGCCGAGTCAACGGTCCGGTTCACGCCACCGAAACCCTCGATCTGCAAGCCAAAGCCCATGTGACGGGTGACGTGCATTACCGACGGCTCGAAATTCAGGGTGGCGCGGTGTTGCAGGGCATGATGGTGTGCGACAATGAGATGCAGTCCGACAAAGTGGTGCAGCTCAAACCGCAAACAGCAGACGCAAGCTCTTGATTTTTGGTAACATTGTCCCAAATTAAAGCAGTAACCTGGAGTAACCCATGAATGCCATTACTGAAGCGATACCCGCCGTTACGTCCGCCGTTACGTCATTTGCCGGAAAAATTCCCGATCCACTGGTGTTCTCCGACAATGCCGCGAACAAAGTCAAAAGCCTGATCGAGGAAGAAGGTAATCCAGATCTCAAGCTGCGCGTGTTTGTCACTGGTGGCGGTTGCTCGGGCTTTCAGTATGGCTTTACGTTTGAAGAAACCGTCAGCGACGACGACACCGCGCTCAACAAAGCGGGTGTCATGTTATTGGTCGATCCGATGAGCCTGCAATACCTGATGGGCGCGGAAATTGACTATCAGGAAAACGTTGAAGGCGCGCAGTTTGTGATCAAGAATCCGAACGCGACATCTACCTGTGGCTGCGGCTCTTCGTTTTCGGCGTAATTGCGCAATATCCTGAAATAAAAAAAGCGGCGTCAGCCGCTTTTTTTATTTACGCACTTGGCTCCCTTTGAATCTCATTTTGAATATACCGCCCCTAAGATACGTAATCCTTTCGCGCCGGTAACCACAGGCAAATTCCCCGGTTCGTGCCGCAAGGCTAGTTTTGCAAACCACGCGAAGGCCAGTGCCTCTACCCAATCGGCATCCAAACCAACGGCGGCGGTATCCGCGATCTTGATACGCGGCAACAACGCAGCAAGCCGCGCCATCAGAGTGTGATTGTGCGCGCCGCCGCCGCAAACGAATGCGGCTTGCGTGCCCGTGCAGTATTTAGTTATAGCCTGCGCGATACCTTGTGCGCTGAGTTCCAGCAGCGTGGCCTGCACATCCTGCGGCAGTTCGTTGCCGCGCAGTGCTTGCTTTAACCAGGCCAGATTAAACACATCGCGGCCTGTGCTTTTGGGTGGCGGCAATGAAAGATAAGTGTTTGAAAACAAATAGTTATATAGCTCTGGTAATACGCTGCCACCGGCTGCCCACGCGCCGTTTTTGTCGTACGGCTCGTGACGATGCATGGCGATCCATTCATCCATCAGCGCGTTGCCCGGCCCGCAATCAAAACCCGTTACGCTTCCGTTGGATGGCAAGTTGGTAATGTTGGCAATGCCGCCGATGTTGACGATCACACGATGCTCACTCGCCGAATGAAACAGACGCTGGTGCAGCATCGGCAATAGCGGCGCACCCTGCCCACCTGCGGCAATGTCGCGGCTGCGAAAATCATTGACGACGGTAATGCCGGTCAACTCGGCCAGCAAGGCCGCATTGCCAAGTTGCATGGTGTAGCCCGCTTCGGGGCGATGGCGTATGGTTTGGCCGTGACAGCCTATGGCTTCAATATCGCTCGCGTGAAGCACCGCTTTTGCCAGCAGCGCATGAATTGCAGCAGCGTAAGCATGCGCCAGTTGATTGGCTGCAAGCGCTGCGCGGTGCAGTTCGTTTTCGCACGGCGCTTGCAGCGCCAGCAGTTCATCTCGCAGGCGCGGCTCGAACGGCTGATAGTGGCTGTGCAGCAGGCGCGGTGCAGTGTCAACGTTGCCGATGCTGGCAACTACGGCGTCTATGCCGTCAAGGCTGGTGCCCGACATCAGCCCGATAAACAATCCGGGCCCGGCGCTCATCTGGCGATTACTCGAAGGTAGAGGGCGTTGCGGCGCGTAGCAGGTGCATGGTGCGCGAAAGCGGCGTGGCGGCTTGCTGAAATTTTAACTTGTGTTCCGCTGCAATAGGAAACGCCTGCGGCATCGCAACCGACAGCGGATCGTGATGCACCTCATTGATGCGAAACTCGTAATGCACATGCGGGCCGGTGGTCATGCCCGTCATGCCCACTGCGCCGATGACATCACCCTGCTGCACGCGCGCGCCCTTGTGTATACCCGCAGCAAAACCCTGCATATGCGCATAGAGCGTAGTGTATTTATTCTGGTGACGCAAAATCACCACATTGCCGTAGCCGCTTTGCACGCCCGCGAAATCCACTACGCCATCGGCAGTGGCTTTAATGCGCGAGCCGATGGGGGCTACATAATCAACGCCATTGTGCGCGCGCCAGGTATTCAGAATCGGATGGTAACGCGCAGCGGTAAAGCCAGAACTAATGCGTGAAAACTCCAGCGGTGAGCGCAAAAACGCCTTGCGCACATTTTTGCCTTCGAGCGTGTAGTAGGCGCCTTCGCCTTCGCGCAACTCAAACCACACGCCGCTGAGCGTGCGGCCCTGATTGGCGAATTCCGCTGACAAAAGGCGGCCCGCGCGCACCGGTTCACCGCGTTGATGCAGCGCTTCGTACACCACGGCAAAGCGGTCGCCTTTGCGCAAATCTTTATGGAAATCAACGTCAGTCGAGAAAATCTCGACCATCTGCATGGCAATCGTATCGGGAATATTCAGCGCATCGGTCGCCGCAAACAGCGAACTGCGGATTTCACCGGCGACCGAAATCACCCGCGTTTCAAGCTCGGCCAGGCTGTCTTCGGCGGAAAAATTATCACCATCGCGTTTAACGGTGAGTAACCGCTCGCCGTTCAGATAATGCAGTGTCAATAGCTTGCCGTCGGCGCTGGTTTCCGCGCGCAGCGAACGGCCCGGCACCAACTGAAACACCATGCGCGCCTCGTGTGACGTATTCAAAAACGCCAGTGCCTCGGCGTCATTGACCTGCAGGCGCGAAATCAGGCGCGCCAGCGTATCGCCGCGTTGGATGCGTTCTTCCCGCCAGTAGGTTTGCTGCGCTTGCGTCATCAGGGTAGCGGCAGTCGACAACACAAGATCTTCGATGACTTGCGTGCGTTCGAGCGTGTCGGTGACCGTATTAGGCGCGATGCCAAACGCTGTAACCACCCCGGCAAAAGTCAGCACCAGCGGCAACACCAGCACGCGCGCCCAGCGGCGCAAACCCGCGTGGGCTTTATTACGCAGCGATGACAACAGGATTTGCGCCACTTGCGCTACAATTCGAAATTGCGCTTGAGCCATGATTTCTTTACGTTTATTGCTATTTTAAGAACGAATTTTTGGCAGCGCGAAGCATAGCAGTACTATCCCGCCGGTCAATCCCGAATATCAAGTAAAAAAGCGCTTATAAGCGCTAATTAGCACAATAAAGCACAAAACTCATGCCGGATATTGCATCTCAACTTGAAACCATACGTCGCGGTTGCGACGAACTCCTGATTGAAGCCGAGCTCGTCGAAAATCTCAAAAAGGGCACACCACTGCGCGTGAAAGCTGGCTTCGACCCCACCGCGCCCGATCTGCACATCGGCCACACCGTGCTGATTAACAAACTGCGTCAGTTGCAAGACCTCGGCCATCACATTTTGTTCCTTATCGGCGATTTCACCGGCATGATTGGCGATCCCACCGGTAAAAATGCCACGCGCCCGCCGCTCACGCGCGAGGACGTAGCGAAGAACGCGGTGTCGTACACCGATCAGGTGTTCAAAATTCTGGATCGCGAAAAGACCGAGGTTTGCTTCAACTCGACGTGGATGGACAAAATGTCCTCGGCGGATATGATCAAGCTCGCGGCCAGTCACACCGTCGCACGCATGCTGGAGCGCGACGATTTTTCCAAGCGCTACAAAGGCAATCAGCCAATCGCGATTCACGAATTTCTCTATCCGTTGGTGCAGGGATACGACTCGGTGGCGATGAAAGCCGACCTGGAACTCGGTGGCACCGATCAAAAATTCAACCTGTTGATGGGCCGCGAACTGCAAAAACATTATGGCCAGCCGTCGCAATGCATCCTCACCATGCCGTTGCTCGAAGGATTGGATGGCGTGAATAAAATGTCCAAATCGCTGGGCAACTATGTCGGTATCAACGAGCCGCCGAATGAAATTTTCGGCAAGCTGATGAGCGTGTCGGATGATCTGATGTGGCGCTACATCGAGCTGCTGTCGTTTCAATCATTGGTAGAAATAAATCAACAAAAACAACAGGTTAAAGAAGGTGCGAATCCACGTAATATCAAAGTGAAATTCGCCCAGGAAATTGTCGCGCGATTTCACAACGCCGAAGCCGCAACCAACGCACTTGCCGATTTTGAAGCGCGCTTTAAACAGGGCGGTGTGCCGGACGACATGCCCGAAATGACAATCGCTGCACCCGGCGGGTTAGCGATTGCGCAGGTGTTAAAGCAGTCCGGCCTGACACCCAGTACCACCGAAGCCACACGTATGATCGAGCAAGGTGGTGTCAAAATTGATGGCGAAAAGATCAGCGACAAGGCGCTCAAGGTTGCGCCTGGGAACTATGTGCTACAGGTCGGGAAACGCAAATTCGCACGCGTTACACTGGCTTAAGTTTAAAAAAATATCTTAAAATCAAATAGTTGAATTAATCAGTCCCACCTTACTTTTCAGGAGCATTTATGGCCCAAGCACTCGGCGCTGGTACCAACCCGTCGCAAACCCTTTCCCTCAATTTCAAACTGCTGTCGCACAACACGCTGGATGGTTTCGGCGGTGTGGGCGAGGGCATGGGCATGCAGAAAACCAAGGATGGCCGGCGCATCATGTGGCTGGGCCACGAAGCCGCGCCGAAAAATTTCACGGGCGTGGATGTCACCGATCCGAAGAATCCCCGGGTGATTATCCAAACCGAGCTGCCGCATCACAAAATGCGCTCGAACTCGCTCGAAGTGTGCGGCGACCGCATGTATGTGGCACACCAGATCCGCGGTGCGGAGCCGGGCGCCACCCCTGCGGGCTTCGACATATGGGATATCAGCACGCCGGAAAAGCCGGTGAAGATTTCGCACTTTGACGCTTCCGGCCCGCACTCGCTGGGCGCGCACTGCGTGTGGTGCGTGGACAACGAGTTCGTTCACATGTCGTGCGGCGCCGCTGATTTTACGCCGCGCGTGCCCGATAAGGACTTCCAGTTCTACCGCATCATCGACGTGCGTAATCCGTCAAAGCCTGTGGAAGCCGGCCGCTGGTGGTATCCCGGACAGAGCGTTACCGACAAAGAACCGCCGATGAAGCGTCATCCGAAATTCGACAGCGGCTACCGGCCCCACAACATTCAGGTGTATCCGCAACGGCCTGACCGCGCTTATATCGGCTACTTGGACGGTGGCATTGTCATTCTCGATATCAAGGACAAGGCGCATCCCAAGGTTGTTTCAATGTACAACTACTCACCGCCGATGAACGGTTTTACGCACACCGCGATGCCGCTGTTTTCGCGCGATCTGCTGATCGTCACCGATGAATGCACCTACGATGACGGTCAGGATTGGCCCAAGCTCACCTGGGTGATGAACATGGCCGACGAAACCAATATCGTGCCGATTTCCACCTTGCCGCTGCCGCCAGTGGAGGTGTTCAGCAAGCGTGGCGGGCGCTTTGGTTCGCACAACCTGTATGAAAACTATCCGATGGACGTGGCGTGGCGCTCGGACAACATCGTTCTCGCCACGTTCTTTAACGGCGGCTTGCGTGTGTACGATCTCGCTAATCCGTACCAGCCGCAGGAAGTCGCCTACTTCGTGCCGGGTGCACCTGCACTGTCACCCAAAGGCTCGGTGCAGATTAACGACGTGTATGTCGATGATCGTGGATTGGTTTACACCGTTGATCGCTTCACCGGCGGTTTGTATATTCTGGAAATGAATCTCTAAACGGCACTGCGCGAGCTGCAATACGCAATACATCAAGGGACCAAGTGACGACAGGACAGTCTGTCGTTACTTGTTCTCTTTCTTTTTGTTGTCGCTATCCGGGATGACCGCGTCGGCCACGGCACCCACGGCCTTAGCCGTGATCTTGACCGCAGTTGCGCCCACGGTAACCGCCGCGTCGGTTACGGCGACAACGGCTGAACAGCCGGGCAGCACCATCATAGCCAATGCCAAGCTGCAACTTGCGGGTAAGATCTTGCGGGTCATTCCTCTGCTCCGGTAAATTGAATCATCCACGCATAGCGTACGCCAACTGTGCCAAGGCGTAATGTCTGTTACGCAAGCACGCGGCAACGGGTTCTACATGCAACGCAACACCATAACGCAGGATGGGAAAATGTACAATAAAAACAAATACTTACGATGGATAGTCGGGCTGACAGCCAGCTTGTGCTGCAGTGGCGTATGGGGCCAAGTGGATAGCTTTCCCACCAAGCCCATACGCATCATCGTGCCGTTCGCGCCCGGCGGCAGCGTTGATCTGATTTCGCGTCTGATCTCATCGAAAATGAGCGAACTGCTGGGCCAGCAGATCATCGTTGAGAATCGCGCAGGCGCATCTGGCAACATCGGTACCGAGTTGGTGGCGCGCGCCACACCCGATGGTTACACGCTGTTGATGAACACATTGCCGTTTGTGGTCAACCCGAATATTTTTCCGCGCGTGCCGTATCACCCGATCAATGATTTCGCGCCGGTGGGCATGGTGTCGTCGTCGCCTTCCGTGCTGACGGTGCATCCGTCGCTGCCGGTCCACAACGTCAAGGACTTGCTTGCGCTGACAAAATCGCGCCCTGGGCAAATCAATTATGCCTCGGCGGGCATCGGCACCAATCCGCATATCGCGGGCGAATTGTTTAATTTTCTGGGCAGAACCAGTCTGGTCGCCGTGCATTTCAAGGGTGGCGGGCCGGGCCTGATTGCGGCGATGAGCGGCGAAGTGAGCGCCACGTTTACCAACATCGCGGAAACATCCGTTTTTGTGCGCGCAAAAAAACTGCGTGCGTTAGGCGTCAGCAGCTTGAAGCGATCACCCGCATTCCCGGAAATACCCACCGTGCATGAAAGCGGGTTGCCGGGCTATGAGTTCATTACCTGGTTTGCGTTGATCGCCCCGGCGAAGACCCCGCGCGCGGTGATTGCGCAGATCAACGAGGCGATGAAAAAAACACTGACGGCACCGGAGCAGGTGCGATTGTTTGCCGATCGCGGACTGGATATCGTCGCCAGTTCACCCGAAGGTGCCGCCGATCATCTCAAAAAAGAAGTCGAGCGCTGGGCGCGCGTGGTGAAAGAGCGCGGCATGAAGGCCGAGTAACGCCGCCGCGTCCCGCTACAACGCTCAGCAACGCTTTACAACTTTATCCCCAGCAGCTTCGCCGCATTGCCGCCGAGTATCGCGATTTTCTGCGCATCCGTCAGCGGCGTTTTCATGATGTGATCGACGGGGTGCTCTTCCCACGGAATCGGGTGGTCGGTGCCAATCACCACCTGGCTCGCGCCGACTTGCGCAACCAGATGGCGCAGCGCTTCAGGCGTGAATACCAGTGCGTCGAAAAAAATCTGGTTCAGGTATTCGGTGGGCTTTTTCTTCAGCACAATGCCGGGGTCGCAGTTTTGCGGCGAGATAAAGCAGCCGTGATCGGAGCGCGGCGCGTATGAGCCGAGATAACCGCCGCCGTGCGCGGCGCATACCTTGAGTTTGGGGAATTTATCCAGCGTGCCTTCAAAGATCAGGTGTTGCAACGCGATGGTGGTGTCGAGCGGATTGCCGATGACATTCGACAGCCAGCCGTTGCCCTTGAAGCGGCTCGCCAGTTGCGGCGTGCTTTGCGGATGGATGAACAGCGTAACGCCCAGTTCTTCGGCTTTGGCCCACACCGGATGATATTTCGCATCCGAGAAATCATTGCCCAGCACGCTGCCGCCAATGGCAGCACCCTTGAGACCGTACTTGCGCACGCCGTCCTCAAGCTGCTTAACCGCGAGATCGGGGAATTGCAGCGCGAGTGAAGCGAACGCCATCAGACGGTCAGGCTTCTTCGCGCATAGCTCGGCCAGTTTTTCGTTTTGCACTTCAATGATTTTTTCAACCAGATCGCGCTCTTTGCGATACCACCAGGGGTTGATGCTCAACACCTCGATATCGACGCCCTGCGCATCCATGCCCGCCAGACGCTCGTCCAGCACAATGTCAAATTGCTTGGAGCCCTTGGTCTGCGGATAAATCGATTGCGCTTCTTTCTCCGGCAGCAGCGCCAGCGCTTCGGCAATCAGGCAATGCGCGTGAACGTCTATGGTTTTGACGCGCTTGCCTTTGACCAGCACCGGCAGACGGCTCGATTTTTTTGCGCGCGCGCCGGTGCGGCGCCCAGCAGGCTGCAGCCAGTGAAAATAACGCCTGCGCTTGCAGCAGCATCTTTGATGAAATTTCGACGGGTACTCATGGCCTCTCCTGTGTGAGTTGTTGTGCGCGGATTATTGCACAGGCTTACACTGGCGCAGGCGCTGCACACGATAATTGTAACGCATTGATTTTAAATGTATTTAACAAAAAACCCATAGAGTGTGTAGCATGGAATCCATCGGGTCTATTCCTTTCACCGGGTATCTATGAAACGCTTTTTGGCCGCATGCTCTGCCGTTGCATCGCTATCAGTACCACGGGCGCACGCCGCTGATCCAGTCAAGGATTACCCGCTGCGCCCGGTGCGCATCGTGTCCGGGTTTGCGGCGGGCGGTAGTTCCGACTTTCTGGTGCGCGTGCTCGCACCCAAACTGACCGAACGCCTCGGACAAACCTTCATCATCGAGAACCGCCCTGGCGCGGGGGGTGCCATAGGCGCCAATCTGGTGGCTAAAGCAACGCCTGATGGCTATACCTTAATTTTCATCAGCGGCGCATTTACAGCGCAAGCAGCGTCGGTCAAGACACCCTACGATCCGCTGAAGGATTTCGAGTGGATTACCACCATCGCCACCTACCCGTTTGTGGTTACCGTGCGCAACGATACGGCTGCGCGCAACACAGCGGAACTGATTGCGCTGGCCAAGAAGAGTCCCGGCAAATTGAATTATGGTTCTGTAGGCATCGGCTCCGTGTTTCATCTCGCGGCGGAATTGTTTAATTCGATGGCGGGTACGGAGTCGGTGCATGTCCCCTACAAGGGCAGCACCGATGCGCTGACCGATATGATCGGCGGTCGTCTCGACTACATGTTCATGACGCTTACAGGCGCGTCGCCGCATATTCGATCCGGGCGCATTCGTGCTATCGCGATCTGCTCAAAGGAACGCTCGCCGCAGATGCCTGAATTGCAGCCCGTTTCGCAGATATTGCCCGGCTATGAAGTCACGTCATTTGCGGGCATGGGCGCAACGGGCGGTACGCCCAAGCCGATTATTCAGAAACTGAACCGTGAACTGCGTGCCGTCATGGCAGGCAACGAAGTTGTCAGGCAAATGACGGATGCCGGGGCCGACATGCGCCCTGGCAGTCCGGAAGAAATGATTCGCTATGTCACGGATGAAATCGCCAAGTGGCGGCGGGTGGTAAAGGAGCGCAGAATAGAGGTGAAGTAGGCGCAGTACACCGCTACCGCCGCGCAGCGTTATTTGACAGCGGTTGCGCAAAATCTCGCTTTCCGCAGGAGGACAGCATGAATACTTGCCGAGTAGGTTGTGCGTGCGCGATTGTCCTTGCCTATTTTGTGTTGCCGGGCAGCAACAAGTCTGGCCTGGCCCAGCCATTTCCTGCGAAGCCCATCAACATGATCGCGCCCTATGCCGCCGGTGGCCCCACTGATACGGTGGCGCGGCTGGTAGCCGAGCCCATGCGCCGCTTCTTCGGGCAGCCGGTGGTGGTTGAAAACATCACCGGCGCAGGCGGTAGCATCGCCACGGCACGGGTTGCGCGCGCGACGCCAGACGGCTATACACTCAGCATCGGCCATTGGGGCTCGCATGTGGTGAACGGCGCTTACTACAGTAACTTGCCCTTCGATTTGCGCACGGATTTTGAGCCGATTGCGTTGATTTCCTCCAACCCGCAGTTGCTGATTTCCAAGCTGTCGGTGCCCGCGAAAAACCTCAAGGAACTGATCCCGTGGCTTAAAGCCAATCACGACAAGGCGATGTTCGGCAGCGGCGGCGTGGGCGCTTCGTCGCATATTGGTGGCGCGTATTTTCTCAGTCGCATCGGCGTGAAAATGGAGTTCGTGCCGTATCGCGGTGGCGCACCCGCGATGCAGGCGCTGCTGTCAGGCGAATTCGAACTGTACATGACGCAGATTTCTGGTGCGGTGGGCCACATTCGCGCCGGAAAACTGCGCGCGTATCTGGTGTCGGACAAAAAACGCCAGGCCATCGCGCCGGAAATTCCCACCTCCGACGAAGCCGGTTTGCCGGGCCTTTACAACTCGATCTGGCATGGCCTATGGGCGCCCAAGGGCGCGCCGCGCGATGTGATAACCAAACTCAATGCTGCCGCAGTTGACGCATTGATGGACGACGCGTTGCGCAAGCGCTTTGCCGATCTTGGCCAGGAAATTCCGCCGCGCAACGAGCAAACGCCGCAGGCGCTCGGCGCTTTTCACAAGGCAGAGATTGATAAGTGGTGGCCGCTGATGCGGGCCGCAGGCATCAAGGCGGAATAGAACGGAGTTTCATCAAAGCAGAATCACATCGAGAGGACAGCATGAAATCACTGCTATGGGTTTACGCAGGGACGTTCACATTCGCGAGTATTTCAGAGAGCATTGCCCAACCGTGGCCTTCGCGTGCTATAGCGATCATCGTGCCATTTTCGGCCGGCGGGCCTACGGATACGCTGGCGCGCCTGATGAGCGAGCCAATGCGCCGGTTTTTGGGTCAAACGGTGGTAGTGGAAAACGTTACTGGCGCTGGCGGCAGTATTGGCGTCGGGCGCGTGGCGCGCGCCGCGCCCGACGGTTACACGCTGAGTATCGGTCACTGGGGCACGCATGTGGTCAATGGCGCGTACTACAACCTGACATTTGATTTATTAAAGGACCTTGCGCCCGTCGCACAGATCGCCACCAATCCGCAATTGGTCTTGTCCAAAATTTCAGTCCCCGCAAAGAATATGAAAGAGCTGGCACCGTGGCTAAAAGCAAATCAGGACAAGGTGCAATTTGCGACGGGTGGCGTCGGTGGCGCTTCGCACATTTCAAGCATCTACTTTATCAATCGTATCGGCGCGAAGGTGGAATATGTGCCGTATCGGGGCGCTGCGCCGGCGTTGCAGGCGCTGATGTCGGGAGAAGCTGATGTCAACATCTCGCAGATCGGCGGCTCCATACAGCATGTGCGCAGCGGCAAGTTGCGCGCCTACATGGTGACTGCCAACGCACGGCAGAGCGCTGCGCCCGAAGTGCCGTCGGCAGACGAAGCCGGCATGCCGGGGTTGTACACTTCGGTGTGGCATGCGATCTGGGTGCCCGCGAAAACGCCGCGCGATATCATCACCAAACTCAATGCGTCAATCGTGGAAACTCTGGCAGATGACAACATCCGCAAACGCTTCGCCGACATCGGACAGGACATCCCGCCGCGCGCGGAACAAACGCCGCAGGCGCTGGCGGCGTATCACAAGGCAGAAATCGACAAGTGGTGGCCGTTGATGAAAGCAGCGGGGATTAAAGGGGAGTGAGCGCCGACAGGCTATCGCTAGCGTACTGTATGAGCTGGCAGTGACTTTTGTGACAAATTGATTTTGTTCATTATTATCGGCATTTACGTCAACGGCGAACGGCAAGTTCGCAGGTTCACCTGTAGCTGGATCTATCGTGTAATTGTCTGCGGCGGCGGCATTCAGCGGGCAGAAACCGGCATTCACAGCGCCCGCTCGAATTGCAGGCAAAATACAGACCTAATTCAACTTTCCCCGAAAGGAACGCTTTATGCTCTGGGCCATTACCCGCGTCGCTGCACCCAATTTCGCTGAGAATCGCGAGAAGGGCTTGCAGCCCCACATTGACTACCTGCGCAGCCAGAAAAACATTCTGGTCATTTCGGGCGCGACGACGAGCGACGACGGCACGCAGTTCGTTGGCAGCGTATTGATCGTCAACGTGAAAACCCGCGCCGAAGCACAAGCTTTTGTGGACGGCGACCCCTTCACGAAGGCAGGCATGTTTACCGACGTTAAGATCACGCGCATGAACAAAGGGCAGTTCAATCCGCAAGCGTGTGAAGGCGCGTAGGTATTCAGCGTCGGCACCTGGCGGCTTGTTCGGCGAAGAATCCGTTTTCAGGGGGTTACTGCGCGGTTGTTATCCGGCGGCTATCGGCCTCAGCCGACACTGACGACGCGTAAAGTCCCCACCTCTGAGCGTCGGCTCCAAGCCTGACAGCGGTCATTCATATTTGCGCGACAGGCTCAGGCGTGGTTAACCGACCGCCAACCAGCAGCACTTGCCTTCATGCCTAATATCGACCACAATAAAGCACCTATTTTGGATTGATACTGATACACGCCATGGAACAGGTTCTCGCTTCCCGCTCGGTGAGCATCACCGAACTTAAACGCAGCCCCAGCGCCGTTCTCGAACAGGCCGGTTCCGAACCCGTGGCGGTGCTGAACCACAACCGGCCGGCCGCCTACCTGCTATCGCCTCACGTCTATGAGGCCATGCTGGAACGGCTGAAGGCCGACTTGCGGCAATCGATACAGGAGGGTATCGACAGCGGCCCGGCCGTTGCGGCCGATCAGGTGTTCGCCGAGCTGAATGCCCGCTATGCCGAACCCGGCAGTAAGCCCGCCACCAAGCCCAGTGGCAAACGCAAGGCTTAATGGCAGCAGTCACCTTCTCGCCGAAGTCTCGGCAAGACCTCCTCGACATCGGCGATTACATCGCCAAAGACAGCCGCGCTAACGCTCGGCGTTTTGTCGGCAAACTGATGGAGCAGTGTAAGCGCATCGGCAATGCCCCGTTGGGCTACGCTGGCCGCGAGGATTTGGCTCCCGACCTGCGCATGGCGGCGTTAGGCCGCTATGTGGTTTTCTTCCGCGTGATTGATAATTCGGTGCGAATCGAAAGAGTCTTGCATGGCGCCCGTAATCTGCATGCGATACTCGAATCCGATCAGAGATCTGAATGAGGTGCGACACTGTTTCGACAACAACGATGTAGCAGTCGCGAGAGTCTGCTGCCGGCGTAAGCCGACGCTCGATCTATGTCGGCCCGTGTTTCTCCATTGGGTCGATAACGGAAGTTGCCGTTTTCGGTAAGCAGCCGCTCAGACTCGTCGGCCCAGGCTTTTCGGCGGCGCATTGTCGAACGTCGGCAATGCGAAACACAGCCGACCCTCAAGACACCAACGCCCAATGTCGGGAATGGCCGACAAGTTGTCATTGAGTGAGTTGGTCGGACGACTGCTCCAATCTGATACCGGCCTTTGAACCTCGGATTGCTCGAACGGCAGCAGTGGGTCTATTGTGTTGAAAAACTCGGTTTTGCATAGACGCCAATTTCTAGCGCGGACGCATTGCAGTGGGTTATTGCCCCGAAGAATAATTCGAGGATTGAACAGGTGAGCCATTTATGCACGCAGAAGTAAATTACGATCCCTTCCGCATCCAGAAAGCCACAATGTCGCTATGAGCCTGGAATTTTTCGGTTGGTCTCAAAAATGGACTTTTTCAACACAATAGGTCGAAAGCGGACCTGAAAAATACTCAACCACCGCTTAGTCCGTGCACCGTGCAGCGCATGCCGCAACCGTTATGCCGTGAACTGCGATGTCAACCCGTCTACCCCTGCGTAGCGCGACTGCCAGATTTCGCCCGCTGCAACCGGCAGCGCGGCAGTGAGTGTGCCGGTGGTGATGATTTCCCCTTCGGCCAGCAGCGCTTGCGCGATGGCTTTCACTGGGCTGTGTCGCAAAGGATTTTTACACCGGCTCCGCAGCGCAGACGCGATTGCGCCCCGATTGCTTCGCTTTGTACAACAGACTGTCGGCGATTTCCACCATGGCGTGGATGTCTTTCACCGAGGTGTCTGCGCATAAGCCCATGCTCATGGTGATCTTGAGATCCGGGTGCAGTGAGTACCACGGGAATGATTCGATGCGCTGGCGCAGTATTTCACAGGTGGCGATGGCCTGCGGCAGCGGTGTTTCGGGAAAAGCGACAACGAACTCTTCACCGCCGTAGCGCGCCACCATATCTACGGAGCGTACTTTGGACACCAGTATTTCGCCGATGCGCCGCAGCACTTCATCGCCCATCGCGTGCGACAGGGTATCGTTGACTTTCTTGAAGTGATCGAGATCGCCGATCATCACGGCCAGCGGCCGGTTGTAACGCACGGCACGTTCAAACAAAATCGCGCCTTGCTCGTCGAAATAACGGCGATTGTACAGATTGGTCAGTGCATCATGCACGCTGAGTTCGCGCAGCCGGTCGGCCTGCTGGCGAATCTGCTCGTGTGAATCCTGCAAGTCTTTGTAGTTCGCGACGAGGGTATCGCTCATCGTATTGAATTCAGCCGCAAGCTGGCCGATTTCGTCACGCGTATCAACGGCGACGTGCTGACTCAGATCTCCGTGTTCGATCGCGCGCACCGCACGCGTTAGGCGCTTGAGGCGACGGCTTACGCGCGAACCGAGCGCCACGCCGACCAGCATCGCGACCACAGTGGCTGCCGCCGC
Organism: Betaproteobacteria bacterium; assembly: GCA_947486575.1. Taxonomy (GTDB): domain Bacteria; phylum Pseudomonadota; class Gammaproteobacteria; order Burkholderiales; family SG8-41; genus UBA5216. Next base: position 40,202 of record CANKUB010000012.1, read on the forward strand.
GCCAGCGATTAATGACTCGCGTATGGCATCGATGTGACCCGGATCAAGGTGAACGTAACTGCGTGTCATCAAATAATACGCGACGCCGCCGACTACGGCGGTGGACGCCAGCGTCGTCACCAGCAGGGTGACGATGACCTTGGTCATGACTGTCAGATCGAGAAAGCGCTGGATCATGTAGGTGTTTGCGTGGTGCGCCCAGGTAAGTGAAAGCGCGCAGTTCAGACTGTAACCACAAAAATGATTAAAAACAAATAGTTATGTGATGCTTTGTGTTGTGATGCCAATCGAAACCGCACACCTTATTGGGCGCAGCGAAAGCTGATGTTGTGATGGCCCGCGCGCGGGTTGCGCGAGAGGGTGCGCCCGCGCTGGGTGGTGGTGATTTCTCCGGCGGGCGAATCGTGACCGCCGCCGCGCGTGGCGCGCACCGGGCCGGGCGTCAAGTCTTCTCTGCCATCGTCTGAGCGATAAGGGTACGGGCGGTAGGCGCTCGATACCCAATGCCATGCGTTGCCTGCCATGCCCTGAACGCCGTAAGGGCTTGCGCCAGCCGCGAAATTTTCCACCGGTGCCGTTTCATTGAAGCGCGCGGCAAATTGCGCGCGGCTACGATCAGGCGCGGTATTGCCCCACGGATGGCGGCGTGCATCCGTGCCGCGTGCGGCTTTTTCCCACTCTGCTTCGCTGGGCAAACGTTTGCCGCGCCAGGCACAATACTCGCGTGCGCCCAGCCATGAGGGCTCCACTGCGGGATGGTTTTCAAATCCACGATCAGCGACGTATTGGCCGTTGACCTGATGAATGCGCGCATCGTTGTCGTCGTAATCGTAGAGACGCGCGCCGCTCGCCGTGCTGTGGCCACGTACATTCAGAAATTCGGCAAACTGCGCATTGGTGACGGGCTGCCGGTCAATGTGAAACGCGGACAGTGTTACCGGATGCGCAGGGCGTTCGTCATCAGCGCCGTGGTCGCGGCCCATGGTGAAGGCTCCTGCGGGGATGGTGATCATGTCGTTGGTAGTTGTGGCGCCGATGGCGTTCATGCCAACGGCCAGGAAAAGTATCGCGCAGATCAGATGCCGCATGCTCTACTCCGGCTTGATGCCCGCCGCTTTCACCACCTTGCCTATGGTGGCGTAATCCGTGCGGATCATCCGCGCGAATTCTTCGGGTGATTCGCTGGCCGTGGGTGCGAGGCCCTGTGCGGCGAACTGCTCTTTGACCTCGGGCGTAGCCGCTACTTTTCGCATGATGCCGTGCACCTGATTGACAATCGAACGCGGTGTGCCTGCAGGTGCCAGCACGCCGTTCCAACTGCCAAATTCGTAACCGGGCACACCGGCTTCAGCAATGGTGGGCAGTTCCGGCAGAATCGGCGAGCGTTTAGCGGATGAAATGGCAATTGCGCGCAGCCGCCCGGCGCGTATCAGCCCAACCAGCGCCGCTGCGGGAGAAATAGCCCACTGCGCCTCGTTGGCTACTACCGCTGTGGCCATCGGGCCGCCGCCTTTGTAGGGCACGTGCGTGCTATCGATGCCGGTAAAACTAACGAACAGCAGGCCCGCAAGATGGCTGGATGCGCCCACGCCCGCCGAGCCCATGTTGAGCTTACCCGGTTGCGCTTTGGCCAGCGCAATAAAATCCTTGACGCTTTTTATGGGCAACGAGGGACTCACCACGAACACCGCTTCGACATTGGCAAACAGCGAAATCGGCGCAAAATCGTTAAGCGTATCGAACGGAAGTTTCTTGTAGGTAAAGCTAGACACAATCATTGAGCTGGATGCGCCCGCGAGCAGCGTGTAGCCGTCGGCAGGTGAGCGTGCAGCCAGTTCTACGCCGATGGTGCCGCCAGCGCCGCCGCGATTGTCGATGACAATCTGCTGGCCGAGTGTTTCAGTCATTTTCTGCGCGAAGATGCGTAGCAGGGTGTCAAGCGATGAGCCGGACGATTGGGCGGCGATCATGCGGATTGGCCGCTCGGGATAGGCGGAGGTGGCAGCCGGTTGGGCCTGCACGGCGCACGAGAGCGATGCCAGAACCGATGAAGCTATAAACGGTAACATATTGATTATATTGGACATTATTTTCCTCCTTTGCGAGTGAGCAAAGCTATTCTGGCACGCTACACGCGCACTTACAAAACCCCCTTTTCAAATCTGGTCAATTGGGCGCACAATAACCTGTCAATGAGACGTATGAACAACTGGAGGCTGACATGGGCAATATGGAACAAGTGGGACACACGCTGGAAACCTTCGCGGCCAAGTGCCACGATTTCGTCAAGGCCGAACCTGGCCCGGCAGGCCGTCAGAAAGTCTGCGGCTTGCTGTCGCAGGTTTTGGCGGATGAGCAATTCGTTGCGAAATACGTAGACAGCAATAAAGAGGAACGCAATATTTTGTATCAAGATCCCGAATTTGGTTTTTGCATCATCTCGCACAACTATGAAGGCCCCAAGACCAGTGATCCGCACGATCACGGCCATTCATGGGCGATTTACGGTCAGGCGCGCGGCGAGACTGCCATGAACGATTGGGCGCTGGTGGAAAAAGCGACGGAACAAAAGCCAGGCAAAGTAAAACACGTGCGTACTTACAAACTGACGCCGGGCATTGCGCACCTTTACAACGAGGGCGATCTGCATTCGCCCAGCCGCGCGAATTCCACCAAGTTGATTCGCATTGAAGGCACGGATATGACAAAGGTCAAGCGCTTCAAGTTTCTGGCGGAGTAACGCTAACGTTTGGCATCAATAACTAAAAAACTAAAAGGCTGCTTGTGCGGCCTTTTTTTATGGGCTGATGGATTAATGTGTTGCGGTCGCCGGTATCGCGGGCAGTGGCCCCTGCGTCAGATTATACAAATGCCGTTTGCGCACCAGCCACATCGACAGCGCGACGAAGCCACCGAACATGCCGATCACAATGTAAATGGATAAATCAATACTGATCAGCAGGGCATAGAGTCCGATCATGATCAGAATTGACAGATTCTCGTTAAAGTTTTGCACGGCAATCGAGTGCCCGGCGCCCATCAGGATGTGACCACGATGCTGCAACAGCGCGTTCATCGGCACCACGAAAAATCCCGCCAGCGCGCCGATTATGATGATCAGCGGCACGGCAAAGTAAACCGAGCGTACGACGATCATGGTCATCACGATCAGCCCCATCATTATGCCCATCGGAATCACATTCACGGCGCGGTTGAGCGGCACGATTTTAGCTGCGACAATCGCGCCTATCGCTATGCCGAGTGCGCACACACCTTGCAGATAGGTAGCCTGCGACAGGCTGTAACCCAGCGCGGTTTCGGCCCACTTGAGCACGATGAATTGCAGCGTCGCCCCTGCCCCCCAGAACAGCGTGGTGGTGGCAAGCGAAATTTGCCCCAGCTTGTCACTCCACAGCAGCTTCATGCAATGCGAGAATTCGCGCATCAGATACAGCGGATTGCGATTCACCATTTTGTGATCGACGCCGGTGTTCGGAATATACAGATTGAAAATCGCGGCTGTGATGTAGAGCACCATGATAAAGGCAATGGCAATTTCGCCGGGGCTATCAATTGTCGACAGAAAGTGCGGTAACTCGATCGCCAGCAACCGATTGGAAACGGCATCACTGACCAGCGCGCCGCCCAGCAACGTGCCCAGAATGATCGAGCCCACGGTCAAGCCTTCAATCCAGCCATTGGCGATTACCAGTTTATGATGTGGCAGGTATTCGGTGAGGATGCCGTATTTGGCGGGTGAGTAGGCCGCTGCGCCCAACCCGACCACGGCATAACCCACCAGTATGGTGACGTAATCGTCAACGCCGGGAATCGACCACCAATCGTGGGTGAAGATCATCAGGCAGCCGAGGATTTTGATGGTGTTGGTGATAAACATCACGCGGCCTTTGGGCATCGAGTCAGCAAAGGCACCCACCACTGCGGCGAACAACACATACGACACCGTGAAGAAAAACTTCAACATGGGTGTCATCCATTCCGGCGCGAACAGTTGCATCAGCAACGCAATGGCAGCAACCAGTAACGCGTTATCCGCCAGCGACGAGAAAAACTGCGCCGCCATGATGATGTAAAACCCGAAAGGCATCTTATTGATTTATAAGAGAATTTTATAATCCGGTGCTGAGCCGGTACCACCGTGGCGACGTTATACCATAATTTAGTGATGCTTCGCCGGGGTATGGGGGCACCGTCGCGCCACCGGATCAGTTGTGGTTGAATGTAGGAATGCGTGTTTTTGACCGTTTTCTGTAAATATCGTTTTTTGCATTCGCTCGACAATTTCTTGTTTGCGCTGGCGCTGACATTTGCAGTGCGCGCCGCGTAGTTGCCGGATTTGCCGACTGTTTTATGTCATGTTTGAGGAGGACGTTGTGCAAAAACCAATCGGGTATCCTAAGGTTTTATTTTTAATCAGCATTCTTGTGGCCAGCGTGGTTGATATGGGTGCACAGGCGCAGTCGTGGCCATCACGCCCCATACGCTTTATCGTGCCGTTTCCACCCGGCGGCGGCACCGACGTCAACGCGCGCATCATGGCGCCGCGCCTCACCACAGCGCTGGGCCAGCAAGTGGTAGTGGAAAATCGACCCGGCGCAGGCGGCATGCTGGGTGCCGAGCTGGTGGCAAAATCCGCACCGGATGGCTACAACATGGTGATTGCCACCATCGGACCGATTGCAATCAATCCGAGCCTTTATTCGAAGATGACCTACGATCCGGCGAAGGAACTCGCACCCGTATCCATCACCGGCGAAGTGCCCAACGGCTTGGTGGTGCATCCGACATTGCCTGCAAAATCCTTGAAGGAATTGATTGCACTCGCCAAACAGCGTCCGCGTGAACTGAATTACGGCTCGTCCGGCCCGGGCGCCGGGGATCATCTCGCCGGTGAAATGCTGAACGTGATGGCGGGCATACGCATGACCCATGTGCCCTACAAAGGCGGTCCGCCCGCGATGGTGGATTTGATGTCGGGCAACATACAGTTGATCTTTGCCACGCTCGCCACCAGCATGCCCTACATACGCGCGGGTCGCGTGCGCACGCTGGCGGTGGCGAGCGCGCAACGCTTTGCCCTGTTGCCCGACGTGCCCACCGTCGCTGAAGCGGGCGTGCCCGGATTTGCCATCAACAACTGGGCGGGTGTGTTTGTCGCTGGTGGCACGCCACGCCCGATCATCGAGCGCCTCAATAGCGAAATCGTCAAGGCGCTCGCACCGCCCGATGTGCGGCAGAAGCTGCTGGAAATGGGTTTGGTGGCAGGCACCAATACGCCTGAACAATTCACCAGCTACATCCAGGCGGAAACCGTGCGCTGGGCCAGGGTGGTAAAAGATGCGGGTATCAAGCTCGATTAATACACCCTACGCATTTGTTTTTAAATGATTATTTAATAACGCCATGTCGCGTCCGATCATAGCCACCATCGATTTATCTGCACTGCGCCATAACTTAAGCGTGGCGCGCCGCCACGCGCCGCGCTCAAGCGTGCTGGCCGTGGTAAAGGCCAATGCCTACGGCCACGGTATCGCGCGTGCGGCGCGCAGCCTGGTGCAGGCCGGTGTGGAAGGCTTCGCGCTGCTGGAACTGGATGCCGCGATTGCGCTGCGCGAAGCCGGCTATACACAACGCATCGTGTTACTGGAGGGTTTTTTTGAGGCCAAAGAGTTGGCGCTGCTGGCGCAATATCGTATCGACACCGCGATACACGACGCAGAACAAATTGCCATGTTGCGTGCGGCGCCGACAGGAGCAAAACTCAATGTGTTGCTAAAACTCAATACTGGCATGAATCGACTGGGGTTCACCGAGTCGACATTTCCCGACGCGATGTCCGCGCTGCGTGACTGCGCCGCGGTTGCGGACATAACGCTGATGACGCACTTTGCCAATTCGGATGATGCGCGTGGCGTGGCGTGGCAAATGGAAACTTTCAACCGCGTGACACAAGGCAGTCGGCTCCCCCGCACGCTGGCAAATTCGGCAGCGCTACTGCGTTACCCGCAAACCCACGCCGACTGGGTACGCCCCGGCATCATGCTCTATGGCGCGTCGCCGTTTGCCGATGTCAGTGCTGACGCATTGGGTATAAAACCGGTGATGACACTGACTTCACGAATTATCGCCATACAGCATTTAAACCCGGGCGATACCGTGGGCTACGGCGGCACTTACACTGCTCATCAGCCTACACGCATCGGTGTAGTTGCGTGCGGCTACGCTGACGGCTACCCGCGCCACGCGCCGACTGGCACGCCAGTGCGCGTGGGCGATGCCATGGCCACTACCGTGGGCCGCGTGTCGATGGATATGTTGTGTGTGGATATCACCGCGTTGCCGCAGGCGCAGGTGGGTAGTTCCGTAACTTTATGGGGCAAGGGCAATCCGGTGGATGATGTGGCCGCGGCCGCCGGTACGGTGGGCTATGAGTTGTTGTGTGCTTTGGCGCAGCGGGTGCCGGTCGACGAACGTGGCTGACTCTGCACAACCAAGCGGCAAAAAACGCTTCGGACGCCAGCTCGCAACCGCTTCACGTAAAGGCATTGCTGCGGCTTTGAGTTCCCGTTTTGCGTTGCGATTTCATACGTCCATTTTACTGCTGTGGACATTCAGCGCAGGCTTACTCACGACCAAGGCGTTGTTCGCTCTGGGCATGCATTCGATGTTTTTGCGCTACACCTTCGCAATTTTGGTTGCGTATGGCGCATTTTTGCTGGGGGTGCGGATTTGGCTGGCGTATGTGGGGGCCGGTGGCGGAACGAACGGCGGCGGGGATAACGCGCGTTCTGCCGATAGCAAGCGTAGTGGCAGCAGTTCTACGGATATCACGGATTTCATTCCGTCAGGTAGTCGTTCGGGTGGTTCGTCTCCAATTTTCAGTGGCGGGGGTGGTGGCAGTGGTGGTGGCGGCGCCAGCAGCAGCTTTGATGGCGACGTTGCATCGTCGAGCAACTTGTTGGCGATGGATGCCGCAAGCCTATCTACTTCCGGTAGCAGTGGCGCGGAGGGCAGCAGCCTGATTGGGGATGCAGGCAGCAGCGTCGGTGACGTAGTCAGCGGCATAGGCGATATCGGCGGCGATGGTGAAGGCTGTCTCATCGCATTCGCCATCATGATTGTGGTGGGCGTATTTGCCCTGGCGATCGGCAGCGCGTTTTTCGTGATCAGCATGGGGCCGGAGATTTTGATCGACGCAGCGTTTAACGCCATGCTGGCGGGCGGGTTGTTGCGTGCGGGCAGGCAGGTGACTGATCCCGATTGGTTCGGCAGTGTGCTCAAGGCGACAGGGATACCGCTGGCGATTGTGCTGGTGTCGGCATGGCTGTTTGCGGGTGCTGCTGCGGTGCTTTTGCCCAAGGCTCACACGTTTGGCGAGGTGTGGCGCATCGTGTGGCCACTACTGCTTGGCAGCCTTTAAGTTCATTTTCATTCATCCGGTGTATGATGATTGCTTCGCTCACTTCTACAGACGCATAGGCGGAATTCATATGAGCACACCAGATACCCCTCTTTGGAAAGCGGAGTTTTCCGGCGGCGTCACGCCGCACGTGAATGCACGCTGGCAGACGCGTTATGGTGTGGCATGCGGAGTTGTATTGGTGGCATTTCTGTTGCGGTTGACGTTATTTGGGCACTTGGATACGCGCCTGCCTTTCGGATTTTTTCTGGTGGGTGTGATGATTACGGCCTGGTACGGCGGGCTCGGTCCGGGCTTGTTTGTTACGGCTGTGGGGTTGTTGCTGGGTGGATATTTTTTTCTGCCGCGAACGGGTTCCAGTGTTGCGATGGGTGACGCGGAGCGCACGGCGATACTGGTTTACATTATTAATGCGGCACTGATTTCGTTTTTGATGGATAACCTTCACGCCCGCATAAAAAAGCTGGAATCTGATAAATTGCAGTGCAGCAAGCCATCACTGGATGTAGAGCGCTGAACACTTCAGCAGGATTTTTTGCATGCTGAGTAGGCGCTCAGCGCAATAGAAGTCATGGCCAAGCCCAAAACCATTTACGTATGCACTGAATGTGGCGGACAGTCGCCCAAGTGGCAGGGGCAATGCCCGGCGTGCCACTCGTGGAATACATTGGTGGAAAGCGTCAATGAAATCGCGTCTGCGGGCGGCAATCGTTTTGGCCTGATTGCCGAGGCGGGCAAACTGCAACGCCTGTCGGAAGTGGAGGCGCGTGAGGAAGCGCGCATTCCGTCGGGTGTGGCCGAGTTTGACCGCGTGCTGGGTGGTGGCCTGGTGCCGGGTGGTGTAGTGCTGATTGGCGGCGATCCGGGTATCGGCAAATCCACGTTGCTGCTGCAATCGCTGGCCGCGATGGGCGCGACGCGCAAGGTGCTCTACGTCAGTGGCGAAGAATCGGCGCAGCAGATCGCGCTGCGTGCCAAGCGGCTGGATGCTGATGGCCGGCAGGTGCATGTGCTGGCTGAAATCAATCTCGAAAAAATTCAGGCGACGATCCAGCATGAGAAGCCCGATGTCGCGGTGATTGATTCGATTCAGACGCTGTATTCGTCCGCCCTGACGTCTGCGCCGGGCTCGGTGGCGCAGGTGCGCGAATGCGCGGCGCAGCTCACGCGCGTGGCCAAATCGGGTGCGACGACGATTATTCTGGTTGGCCATGTGACCAAGGAAGGTGCGCTGGCCGGCCCGCGCGTGCTCGAACACATGGTCGATACCGTGCTGTATTTCGAGGGCGATACACATTCCAGTTTCAGATTGATCCGCGCTTTCAAAAACCGCTACGGTGCGGTGAACGAACTCGGTGTGTTCGCCATGAGCGAAAAGGGTTTGAAGGGCGTGTCGAATCCGTCTGCGTTGTTTTTATCACAGCACAGCGGCGAAGTCGCAGGGTCGTGCGTGATGGTGACGCAGGAAGGCACGCGACCGATTCTGGTGGAAATACAGGCGCTGGTGGATGAGGCGCACGCCCCCAATCCGCGCCGCCTGTCGGTGGGGCTGGAGCAAAATCGCCTGGCGCTGCTGCTCGCTGTGCTGCACCGGCATTCCGGCATTGCGTGCTTCGATCAGGATGTATTCATCAACGCAGTGGGTGGCGTGCGCATCACTGAACCAGCAGCCGATCTGGCGGTGATGATGGCAGTGGTGTCGTCGCTCAAGAACAAGCCTTTGCCCGCGAAGCTGGTGGTGTTTGGCGAGGTGGGCCTCGCGGGCGAAGTGCGGCCGGTGCAGCGCGGGCAGGAGCGCTTGCGCGAGGCGGCGAAGCTGGGCTTTACCCACGCAATGATTCCTGCTGCGAACAAGCCCAAGCAGGCGATTGCAGGCCTGACGGTGATTGCAGTTGAGCGTATTGAAGATGCGGTGGTGCGCTTTCGCGATGGGTTTCAGTAGGTCGCAACGCGCAGCAGCCAACGTTTCAGCGCCTGCCCATTGACGCTGGAAGTCATGCTGATCGTGTTGTTCGCCGCGCTGCTGCATGCGGTGTGGAACGCGCTGATCAAATCGGGCAGCGACAAGTTGCTGGATTCCGTGATGCTGTGTCTGGCGGCTGGCGTGATTGCGATGACGGTGCTGCCATTTCTGCCCGCGCCGGCGGCGGCGAGCTGGGGTCACCTTGTTGCCTCGACGCTGATCCACGTGGTGTATTTTTGCCTGGTTGCGCTGGCCTATCGCGGCGCGGACATGAGTTTTATTTATCCATTGATGCGCGGGGCCGCGCCGCTGTTTACGGCGTTGATCGCCGTGTTTGCGGTGGGCGAATCGTTGTCGTGGGGCGGCTGGATGGGCGTTATTTTATTGTGCGCGGGCGTAGCGTCGCTGACGCTGGACGGTTTGCGTGCGGCTGGCGTGCCAGGCCGCATGTGGCTGCTGGGGTTTGCCAATGCTGCCGTGATCGTCAGTTACACGGTGGTGGATGGCGTGGGCGCGCGGTTGTCGGGCGATGCGTGGAGCTATGTGTTGTGGCTGTTCGTGTTGACGGCCTTGCCGATGCTTGCCGTGGGTTGCATCATCCGCGGTAAGGCGATGGCAGCATTGCCTTTGGCGGTGTGGCGCAAGGGGTTTGTCAGTGGCGCGTGCTCGATCGCATCGTACGGACTGGCGTTGTGGGCGATGATGTCGGCGCCGATTGCGCTGGTGGCGGCCTTGCGCGAAACCTCGGTGCTGTTCGGTTCCGCCATCGCCGCGTTGCTGCTGCATGAAAAATTTGGCCGCATGCGCTGGCTCGCGTCAGGGTTCGTGGTGGTCGGCGTGGCGGTGATGAAGTTATTGTAAGAAGGAGAAATCTTCGTAAAAAATTGTTTTTATTGAATTATTTTATTGCCGCTATAGCGGGCAGTGATGTCAAAGAAAGGTCGATTTATGAGCGAACAGTTATTCAGCAAAGAAGCGCCACTGGCCATCGCTGATCAAGGTTGCTTTTTTGTCGGCGGTGAATACGTTGATTCTCCTGCCGGGCGCATCAGTGGCGGCCAGATGTATGTGCAGTATCAGATTCCCGCGAAGCAAACGCAGCCGTACTCGGTGGTGATGATTCATGGCGGTGGACAAACCGGTGTCAATTTTCTTGGTACGCCGGATGGACGGCGGGGTTGGGCGGATTATTTTCTGGCGAACGGCTACGCGGTGTACGTGGTGGATCAGCCCTCGCGCGGACGCTCCGGCTTTATCAGCAAAGTTTATGGCGCAGCGGCAAACCGCAGTGCCGAGGCGATTGCAGAACGCTTTACTGCACCGGAAGGCGCGAAGCTCTGGCCGCAGGCCGAACTGCACACGCAGTGGCCGGGCAGCGGTGTCGCGGGCAATGCTACGTTTGATCAGTTTTACAGGTCACAGGTCGAGAGCATGACCGACGTGGGCGCGGGCGAGCTGATGATGCGTGCTGCAGGCAGCGCGCTGCTGGATCGTATCGGTTCGGCGATACTGATCACGCATTCACAGGGCGGGCCGCTGGGATGGACAATAGCTGATGCACGCCCCAAGCTGGTGAAGGGTATCGTTGCCGTCGAGCCGAACGGTGCGCCGGTGTATGAAGTCAAATTCACAGGTGCGCCCGATTGGTTCGAGGACGACGTTGTAACGCGACCGTGGGGCATCACGCGCCATCCGCTGACGTTCGATCCGCCGCCGTCTAGCGCTGGCGAGATGCGGTTCGTCAAACAGGAGAAAGCGGATGGCCCAGGTCTTGTGCGTTACTGGTTGCAAGCCGAGCCGGCACGGCAACTGGTCAATCTCAAAGGCATACCGATTTTGATCGTCACGGCGGAAGCGTCCTATCATGCGCCGTACGATCACGGCACCTCGCAATTCTTGCGGCAGGCTGGCGTTGAACACACGTTTATACGGCTCGCGGATGTGGGCATACGCGGCAACGGACACATGATGATGCTGGAGAAAAATAATCTCGAGATTGCAAGGTATTTCGATCAATGGCTGCGGAGCCACGTGAAATGAAGCAGCTATGGGTGCTGGTTATCACTGCGATTTTTGTGCCTTGCGTCGCGGTCGCGCACGCCGCTTCAACAGACTCAGGACAGGGTTATCCCAGGAAACCCGTGCGCGTGATCGTGCCTGCATCGCCGGGTGGTGGGCTCGATATCATGGCGCGCATGCTGGGGCAATCGCTGTTTGCGGTATGGGGGCAGGCGGTGGTGGTGGACAACCGGCCCGGCGCCGGCGTAATGCTTGGCGTTGAGGTTGCGGCCAAAGCCGCCCCCGATGGTTACACAGCGCTGGTGGTCAATGCCAATCTCGCCTCGAACGCGGTGATGGCGCAAAAACTCGGTGTTGTTAACGAGCTGCAAGCAGTCACCATGCTGGCGACGCTGCCAAACGCATTGTCGGTACCCGGCGTGTCACCAGCCAAGACCACCAGTGAATTCATCGCCTTGGCTAAAACATCGAAACTGACGTTTGGCACAGCAGGTACCGGCACGCTGGGTCATGTGTTCGGCGAAATGCTCAAGCTGAATATCAAGGCAGATATGATTCACGTCCCCTACAAGGGTGGTGGGCCGGTCATGGCTGCATTAACGGGCGCGCAGGTGAATGCGGCAGTGGTAAGCGTGGCATCAACCGTGCCGCATATGAAAACAGGGCGCGTCCGGTTGTTGGCGGTTACCGGCAGCAAACGCGCAGGCGTTGCGCCTGACGTGCCCACGTTTGCTGAAACAATTCCTGGTATGGTGCTGGATGGCTGGATTGGCCTGCTCGTGCCCAAAGGCACGCCGCGCGCCGTGATAGGTGCGCTCAATGCGTCAGTGCACAAGGTGCTTGGCGATGCGGTTGTGCGACAGCGGTTGGTAGATCAGGGCTATGACGTGCAAAGCAGTACGCCGGAAGAACTGGATAAAATCATCCGCGCTGATCTTGCCATGTACGCCAGAGTGATACGCGAGGCGAATATTCGCGAGTAGTTTCAGGAGATGTTATGCCCAATAGTCAATTGCCATTGCAGGGAAAGAAGCCGTTTGAAGAACTGAAGCGCCCCAACGGGCGCGGTGCATCACTTTGCCGGTACCGGCAAACCGATCACAGAGGGTAAAGGTGCGGTTCAGGTAGTAGATGATTATCAACGCTGTCGCTTTGCCTGCTATGTGCTTAAAACCGGTGGTTTACCGGGCGATTCAAACGACAAGCGCAAATCTAAGTGAGTGCGTTTATGATTGAACCCATCGCCATTTAATAGGGGCTGCAATGAATCGCTTACACGCTCTTGAATTGCTCACCCAAAGCAAGCCAACTCTGGTTGCCCGCTACGGGGTAACTCAGCTCGCCCTGTTTGGCTCTACCGCACGTAACGCTGCGGGTAACGATAGTGATATCGACGTTCTGGTCGCCTTCGATGGGCCGGCAACATCTGAGCGCTACTTTGGTGTGCAGTTTTATCTTGAGGATTTGTTTGGCTGCAAGGTAGATCTGGTTACCGAAAAAGCCCTGCGCGCAGAGCTACGACCGTTCATTGAAAAGGAGGCCGTCCGTGTCTGATGCCACGCAGCGTGAATGGCGGTTTTATCTTGACGACATGATTAGCTTTGCCGAGAAGGTTATTGTCTATACCCACGGCCTCGACCAAGCGGGTTTTGTTACCAGCGGACTTAACTACGATGCCACCGTACGCAACCTGGAATTGATCGGCGAGGCAGCCACCCATGTGCCGGACGCAGTGCGTGTAGCTAATCCGCAGATTCCGTGGCGGCTCATCGTGGCTACGCGCAATCGGTTAATCCACAGTTATCTCGGCATCGACAACGATACCCTGTGGAGCATTATCCGTATTGACATTCCTGCCTTGCTGCCCGCCATGCGCGCGCTCAAAAATAAATCTGCATGAGCGTTGATTTTCCTGGAGTAAGCCGCATGACCGAACCCACTATAACCTGCCCCAACTGCAACACCGAGATCAAGCTCACGGAATCGCTCGCCGCCCCCTTGCTGGCAGCGACCAAGCACGATTTCGACAAGCGCCTCGCGCAAAAAGATGCCGACATTGCCACGCGCGAATCAACGCTGCGTGAACGCGAGGCCGCGTTAAGCAAAGCCAAAGCAGCCATCGACGATCAGGTTGCTGAAAAGTTAAAGCACGAGCGCAGCAAGATCGTCGCCGAGGAAGCCAAAAAAGCCAAGCAAGTGGCGGCTAATGACGTAGAGCAAAAAATCAATGAAATCAAAGTGTTAAATGAAGTAATCAAACAGCGCGAAGAAAAACTCGCCGAAGCGCAAAAGGCGCAGGCCGATTTAATTCGCAAGCAGCGCGAACTCGACGACGCCAAGCGCGAGCTGGACCTCACCGTAGAAAAGCGTATTCAGGCAGGGCTTGCCGCCACACGCGAGCAGGCGCGCAAAGAAGTTGAAGAACAGCAAAAACTCAAAGTCGCCGAAAAAGAGCAAACCATACAGGCGATGCAAAAGCAGATCGAAGAACTCAAGCGCCGCGCCGAGCAAGGCTCGCAACAGTTGCAGGGCGAAGTGCAGGAGCTGGAACTTGAAAATATTTTGCGCGCCAAATTTCCGTTTGACACCATCGAGCCCGTGCCAAAAGGCGAATTCGGCGGCGACGCACTGCAACGTGTAGTCAGCGCCAGCGGCCAGCCGAGCGGAACCATACTGTGGGAATCAAAGCGCACCAAAAACTGGAGCGACGGCTGGCTGACCAAGCTGCGCGAAGACCAGCGCACCGCCAAAGCAGAAATTGCCGTGTTAGTGACACAAGTGCTGCCCAAGGGCGTGGAATCCTTCGATGTCGTCGATGGCGTATGGGTGACAACCCCGCGCGCAGCACTGCCTGTGGCCACCGTGCTGCGCCACACCCTGCTGCAAGTCAGCATGGCGCGGCAAGTTTCCGAAGGCCAGCAGACTAAAACGGAAATGGTGTATCAGTACTTAACCGGCCCGCGCTTCCGTCATCGCGTTGAAGCCATTGTGGAGGCGTTTTCATCGATGCAGGAAGACCTGGATCGGGAACGCAAGGCCATCATGAAACAATGGGCCAAGCGCGAAGAACAGATTGAGCGCGTGATGGGCGCGACGGTGGGGATGTATGGGGATTTGCAGGGGATTGCGGGGAAGTCGTTGCAGGAGATTGAGGGACTTGAATTAGTAGCTCTTGACGTGCCCGACACACTCTGAGCACCAACATATGCTATTTCTTTGAAATTATTATTTCATAAAAATATTTCAAAACAAATAGTTACGGTATTTTAAAATTCAGAAAGGCAAGCGCATGCAAGTCACCCGCACCCTCGCAAAATTTCTCGTCACACACAAAGCCGCAGACCTGCCCGAAGCTGTTCGCCACGAAGGCGCGCGTGCCCTGCTCAATTGGGTGGGATGTGCGGTCGGTGCGTCGACGCACGCAACCGTTAAACGCGCGCTGGCTGCGCTGAATGAATTTTCTGGCCCGCGCGATGCAACCATTTTAGGTCGTAGCGAGCGCGTGGATATTTTTCAGGCGGCGTTGCTCAATGGCGCGACTTCGCACACGTTTGATTTTGACGATACGCACATGAAGACGGTGATTCATCCCAGCGCGCCGGTGCTATCTGCGATTCTTGCCTTGGCGGAGCATACGAAAGTCAGCGGGCGCGATTTTCTCCACGCATTTATTCTGGGTGTGGAAACGGAGTGCCGCATCGGCAATTCGATTTTTCCCAATCACTATGACGCGGGCTGGCATATCACGGCAACGGCGGGCGTGTTTGGCGCTGCGGCGGCGGCAGGGCGTTTGCTCAAACTCAACGAGCAACAAATGGTGTGGGCACTGGGCACGGCGGCCACGCACGCTTGTGGCATACGCGAAACCTTTGGCAGCATGGCCAAGCCGCTGCACCCCGGCATCGCTGCGCGCAACGGCTTAACGTCTGCGTTGCTGGCGAAGAAAAACGTCACCAGCGCCGAGCAGGGCATCGAAGGGCGGCGCGGCTTTGCGGCGGTGGCCTCCACTAAATTTGATGCGGCGGCGATCACTGAGGGCTTGGGTAAATCATGGGAAATATCGTCCAACAGTTACAAACCCTACGCCTGCGGCGTGGTGATCCACCCGGCAATAGATGGCTGTATTCAACTGCGCAACGAGCACAAGCTAAAGCTCGACGACATCGCGCGCATTGATTTGAAGGTGCATCCCTTGGTGCTGGAACTCACTGGCAGACGTAAGCCAAAGTCGGGACTCGAAGGCAAATTCAGCATCTACCATTCGTGTGCAGCAGCAATTTTATTGGGTGAGGGCGGCGAGGCTGCCTATGGCGACGCTATTGTACGCAACCCCAAAGTGATTCGGCTGCGAGATCAGGTGACGGCGGTGGTGCAGAAGGGCGTGGCCGAAGATCAGGTGCATATCACCCTGACGCTCAAGAATGGGCGTGTGTTTGAGAAGACCATTGATCATTGCGCGGGCAGCGTCGACAACCCGATGAGTGACGCTGATCTTGAAGCCAAATTTCGTGCGCAGTGCAAAGGTCTGTTACCTGCGGCGCAGATGGACAAATTGATCGGGCTGTGCTGGAACGTCGGTACGCTGAAAAATGCTGCGGACATTGCGCGGGCAGCGGCGTTAGTGCGAACTAAGGTCAAAGCGAAGGCAACCAAATAGTAAGACCGGCGTCTTGCAGAAGATTGTTGCTCTGCTCGTGTTGTCAGCCTTGCACCGGCAAAAAACTGCCCGATCAAACTTCAGTTCAAGGTTGCGACAGCCAAACTTTGATGACTCGGGTGTGCACGACCGTGCTGATGCCAGACTCTGTTGGTGTAATTGCGGATAGGCGTATCGGCTGGGAATCGCGCGATGCGAAACCGGAATTTTCAGCAGGCGATTGGCCTGTTTCGGTACGCGTTTCATGCTCAACGTCGACCTTTCGTATGACATCAGGAAGCGTTGCCACGGCCGACGCGTTTGCTGCGGGTTTGATATTTGAAGCCGCCCATAGTCCCCATACAATGCCGCCGATCAGCAGCACGGGGTTTGTGGCATTCACCAGCAGCGACAGTGAGCGTCCGGAAAAAATATTGCTGACCACGGCATTGGTTCGCTGCAAAGTCACGCGCTGCTCAGCATCCATGGGTAGCTTTTCGAGCACATTGCCGACGATACCCTTGTAGAGCATCTGACTGAAATCCGCAGATGCCGGTTCAGCCACAGCGTTTTGCGTGTTCGGCGGGCTTTCGGCAATGGCGGGCGGTGCCATTGCCATCAGCACAGCGATGGAAACGCCTATAAGCCTTAGCGTGAGCACAAGTTGACCTTTCTGAGTTGCTGCAATTTGCCGGGCGATGCCACAGCAGTGATCGCATGATGCCCGCTCAAGAAGGTATTTCAGGCATTGAACAGACCGCCTAATTCGCGGCTATTCGATGCTGAAAAGGGTGCGCTCAGTACTAGGGGATACAGCGCGGTTGGGGTGACGAAGGAACCCCAACACTCAATCGATGATGGCTAGTTTTTAAGGCACTGACCGCCAATGCTGTTGGGGTTCCTTCGTCACCCCAACCTACGAAAGGCGAAGTCTTTACGCCGCCCGCTTCTGCGGTGCAGCCGCAGCCAACCCCGCCTTGGCCTTGGCTACCAGACCCGTAGCTTCAAGATCAGCCTTCATGGCTTTCTTGTTCTCCTCGGTCATCTCGGCGCACGGCGCGCGTACAGGGCCGCCGGCCATACCAACCAGTTCCATCCAGTATTTTTGTTCGGCGATGGCCATGCGGTTGCTGCTGCCATAGCCGGGGATCCACCGTCCGAGTGTGGAGCGCAGCGGGTTGATGCTCTTACAGATTTCAACGGCTTTGTTCATGTCGCCGCTTTGCGCCGCGAGCGTATAGTCGCGCACCGGCAGGTAGCCAGGCACTTGATAGAGATGCGGGCAATAATTGAGCAGCCAGTGATCGCCACACACGGCGATGTTGTAGAGCCACGGCGCTTCTTCAGCAACACTGACTTCCATCAGGTTACCCACGGTGTCGCGCAGCGATGTCGCAGCGGCCATGCCCGATACACCCTGCTTGTAGCCGCAGATATTGGGGATGGTCGCCAGGCGCGCAGCGAGCTTTGCCGACAGCGGATGCCCCTGATTGGTATTGAACAGGCAGATACCGATGTCGACGCGATCAGCGACGAATTTGTAGTAGTCGTATACCGCGTCGTCACCGCGCGCGGCCATATAGGGTGTGAGGATGATGACAAAATCGATGCCGACATCCTGCGCGTGCTTGGCGAGTCTGGCGGCTTCAAGCGGATTTTGATGATGGCAACCCGCAATCAGCGGCACGCGGCCTTTGTTGACGTCAACATTGATTTCGACCACGCGCATGCGTTCTTCGTTGGTCATCGCCCAGAATTCACCGACGTTGCCGATGCAGTAGTGGCCGTCGATTTTGAGGTGCGTAATACTGTGTTCGAGATTTGAGGCGATGCCTTTTTCATCCAGCCGCTCGGCATCGATAAAGTTTGTCGGCAGTGCCGTCCACACGCCGCGCAGCATTTCGCGCGCGGCTTCTTTGGCTTCGTTGCGTTTATATTGCATGGGAATTTCCTGGTGGCTTTATGCAGTTGGCAGGTCGAGTCAAAGAATAGCAGTTTGCGTGCCGCACAACCAGCGCCGGTGATCATCCTGAGGGCAAGAAGCCGCTGGCGGACCGCTGCTATACTTCCTGCACGAACATCAGGGAGAACGTGCGTGTTGAAAATCGGCATTCTGCTGGGCGACGATATCGGTCTTGAGGTCGTTCCTGAAGCAGTCAAGGTGATGAAAGCGGCGGCGGTTAAAACGGGCTTGGCCATCGCATGGAGCGAACACGCCATTGGTAAATTGGGGCATGAGCTGCATGGGCATACGTTTCCGCTGCAAACACAAGCGGAACTGGCAAAGCTGGACGGCTGGTTGTGCGGCCCGATTGGTCATAATGCTTATCCGCGCAACGATCCGACATGGATCATGCCGCCGGTGCGCAAGCACTTTGAGCTTTATGCGAATATCAAGCCGGTGAAGTCCTATCCGAATATTCCTTCGGTGCACAAGAACGTAGATATTGTTTTTCTGCGAGAAGTGACAGAAGGCTTTCAGTCGAGCGATACTGTGGTGGCTGGCGCAGGCGAGTTCCGGCCGAATGATGAAATCTCCATCGGCTCGCGCGTGGTAACGCGCAAGGGTGCCAACCGCGTGGCGCGGGCTGCATTCGAGATCGCGCGCACGCGCAGGATGAAGCGGGTGACGTCGGTGCATAAAGAACCGACCTACCGTCTGGTGTGCGGCATGTTTGCCGAGGAATGCCGCAAGGTGGCGAAGGAATTCCCCGATGTGCAATTCAACGAAGTGCTGGTTGATGGCTTTGCCATGAAAGTGACCATGAAGCCAACGCAATTTGACGTAGTGGTAACCACCAATCAGTTTGGCGATATCTTGACGGACTTGGGCGCAGGCATCGTCGGTGGACTGGGTCTCGCGCCGGGACTGGTGTGTGGCGAAACACAGGCAATGGCGCAGGCAACTCACGGCTCCGCGCCGGACATTGCCGGTAAAAATATTGCGAACCCGTACGCGTTGATCATGTCGGGCCAGATGCTGCTCGAATGGCTGGGGCGCAAGCGCAATGATGCCCAAGCGGTTGAGACGGCAGCGCTGATCGATCGCGCGATGGAAAGGGTCATCGCGGAACAGAAACAGCTCACACCTGACCTTGGCGGCACCGCAAGCACCACGCAGATGGGTGCCGCTGTTGTTGCGGAACTATAAAAAACTCAATAAAAACAAATAGTTAGGTTTGAAATGATTTGTTGCTATTGCCGAATGCATTGTGATTCTCTATTGTTGCGCTGCTCTAAAACCAACCCCGAGGAGAGGAACATCATGAAACGTTCGATAGCAGTATTCGCGGCAACGATGTTGGTAGGCACGGCAGCCTATGCGTATCAGGTCACCGGCCCCGTGCTTGAAGTGACCGACACCAAAATCGTGGTGGAAAAAGATAAAGAGAAATGGGAAATCGCGCGCGACAAGGAAACCAAAGGCGCCAAAGATATCAAGAAAGGTGACCGCGTTACCGTGCAATACAACATGACGGCGACCAGCATCGAATCCAAAGGTGGAGCCAAAAAAGACGACAAAGCGCCGGTCAAGAAATAACGTTGCCGCGCTTGTGCAAAAGGAAGGCCGCTGGCCTTCCTTTTTTTGTTGATGTGAGTCGTATTTGTGTGAGTCGCGCAAGCGGTAACAACACCACAACGGCCATTTCGGCCTGCGCGGGAACGACAGGGTTGAGTGTTACTTTCCAGGAGAGCACTGTGGTGCATGACGTAGCAAGAATCAGCATTGTCGTGGTGACTGTTTTGATGTGTGCAACAGGTTGTATCGCGCACGCTCAATCACAATACCCCGCCAAACAAATCCGCCTGATCGTTCCCAACGCGCCCGGCGGTGGCGCGGATACTTCGGCGCGCATCGTTGCGCAGGGGCTGACACCAGCGCTGGGCCGCTCGGTGGTGGTGGACAACCGCCCCGGCGCGGGCGGCAATCTCAGTGGTGAAATTGCGGCTCGCTCCGCGCCGGATGGTTACAGCGTGTTGTGGGGCAGCGTGTCGCATGCGGTGGGCGTCAATCTGTACAGCAGGCCGGGCTATGATCTGGTTAAGGATTTTGTGCCGGTATCGCTGCTGGTGTTAAGCCCGTATGGTGTGGCGTTGCATCCTTCGTTGCCCGCGCGTTCCATTAAGGACTTGATTGCCTTGGCGAAAGCGCAGCCGGGGCATATCAACTACGCCACCTCAGGCAGTGGAACGTTTCTGGCCGCTGCGCTGTTTTGCGATATGGCTGGCGTGAAAATGACCAACGTGTCGTACAAAGGCGGTGCGCCGGGGCTGGTGGCGCTGCTGTCAGGCGAGGTGTCGATGACCATGACGTCCGTCGCATCGATACTGCCGCATGTTAAGACCGGCAAGGCGCGACTGCTGGCAGTAACGTCTGCACAGCGCACACCCTCTGCGCCGGAATTTCCCACGGTGAGCGAAGCCGGTCTCAAGGAGTTCGACGCCATTTCCTGGTACGGGCCCATGATGCCCGCTGGCACGCCAAAGGAAATTGTTGATCGCTGGCTGATTGAATCGCAGAAGCTCATCAAGCAACCCGAAGTGCGCGAACGCATGATTGCCAGCGGCGTTGATCCCGTGGGCACGACACAGGAAGAATTTGCCGCCTATGTGCGCACCGAGGTCGCGAAGTGGGCGCGCGTGATCAAGGCCACAGGCGCGAAGCCGGATTGAGTTTGCCTGCTCTGGCCAAATAACATCTGCGGTCTTTCATGTGGTGTTGATCGCAATCAACGTGCCTATCGTGCACTGTGGTAACATATTGTTTTTATTGATAAATTTAATTTTCGATGATATCGGGTTCCCGCTGGTTGTGGATGGTATTGGTGTTGCTTCTGGCCGCTGGCGCGGTCTATTTTGTTAAGCGACCCAAGCCGCTGCCGGTGGATGTGGTGGTGATCAAGCGCGAGGACGTGCAGACCAGTGTCGTGGCGAGCGGTCGTGTGCTGGCACCGGCGCGTGTGGATGTGGGTTCTACCATCACCGGGCGCGTACAACGCGTAGCCGTGCGTGAGGGTGCGCGGGTCAGCGAAGGGCAGCTACTCGTGCAACTGGAACAGCCGGAACTCAATGCCGCGTTACTACAAGCGCGCGCAGTGCGTGATCGGGCGCAGGCGCGGGTGGAATCGGTCAGCAAGCTGGCGTTGCCTACAGCGCGCGAATCGCAATCACAGGCGGAATCGAATGTGCTGCTGGCCGAGCGTGAATGGAAGCGCTCACAGGAATTGGCGACCAAGGGTTTTATCAGCCAATCGCGGGTGGACGATTCCGAACGCCAGGTGAACGTGGCGCGCAGCCAGCTTGCTGCGTCAAAGTCGCAGGTGGCCGCGCAGAGCAATCAGGGCGCGGAGTCGCAACAGGCGCGGCAACAACTAGTGGAGGCCGAGGCCGCGGTTGCGCTGGCGCAGGCGCGTCTGGCGCAGACTGAAATTCGCGCGCCAGCGGCAGCGGTGGTGCTGGAACGGATCGTCGAGCCGGGTGATATCACGCAGGCAGCCAAACGCATGATGACGCTGGCGCTGGACGGGCCTTCGCGGCTGATCGTGCAGGTTGACGAAAAAAATCTGCCGCTGCTGCAAATGGGGCGAACCGCTATTGCCACCGTGGATGCGTTTCCGACCGACCGTTTTGAGGCGGTGATTGCGTATATATCATCGGGCGTGGATGCCTCGCGCGGCACGGTTGAACTGCGGCTGGACATCCCCAAGCCACCAGCGTTTCTGAAATCCGACATGACGGTATCGATAGAACTCGCCGGGCCGTTGCTCAAGCAGGCACTGCTGTTGCCGGCCGACGCCATTCGGCAATTGTCATCAGATGCGGCGTACGTGCTGGTGAATCGCAGTGGCGAGGCCACGCGGGTTGCGGTGCGCACGGGTCTGCAAATGCAGGGGCGCGTGCAGATGTTGCAGGGCGTTGCACCCGATGACGCGGTGATTCTGACACGCGAAATTGAAGCAGGCGCGCGCGTGCAGGCCCGGCGCTGAACGTCCCGCGACAAAATGGCCGCACTGGGATTTGAGCTGACGGTTGCCATGCGCTTTTTGCGCGAAGGCCGCATGCAGACTGCGTTGATCATCGGCGGTGCGGCGGTGGGTGTGGCAGTGATCTATTTCATCACCGCGGTGCTGGTGGGCGTACAGCTCGATTTGATCAAGCGTGTCACCGGTGCGCAGCCGCATGTGGTGTTGAAGCCGCCCGAGGATACCGTTGCACCGCTGGTTGCGCCGACGTCTGACGGCACGCGACTGGCAAGCGTGCAGGCGCGCCCGCAACGGCTGACCACCATCGATGGCTGGCCTGCATTGCTGCGCGAGACCGAAGCCACCCAGGGCGTTACGGCCGTTGCCCCCGTTGCGAGTGGTGGTGCACTGGCGGTGAAGGGCGACGCGTCACGCGCCATTGTCATCATCGGCACCGATATCGATCGCTACCGGCGCGTGGTGAAATTCGACGACAAAATTGTTCAGGGTGCGCTGCGACTCGAAGCGGGGGACGCCATGATCGGCACTGATCTCGCGCACGACCTGGGCGCGGTGCTGGGGGATCGATTCCGCGTGCAATCCGCAGAGGGCGCGAGCGAGGTGTTTCAGATACGCGCCTTGCTTGACCTGGGTTCGCGCGATTTGAATCGCCGTTACGTTTACACCGCGTTGCGGCCCGCGCAAAGCCTGCTGAAAATATCCGGCCGCATCACCAATATTGATGTGGCAGTGGATGACATCATGCGTGCCGATGAAGTGGCGGCGCGGTTGCGTGCGCAATCAGGGCAGCAGATCGAAAGCTGGATACAAACCAACAAGCAGGTGTTTGCGGCGATTGGCAATCAGGACATCATGACCATTCTGATCCGCGTGTTTGTCACCATCGTGGTGGTGCTGGGCATTGCCAGCGTGCTGGTGGTATCGGTAGTGCAAAAGCGCAAAGAGATCGGCATCATGCGCGCGATCGGCGCCACGCGCAGCCAGATGCTGCGGGTGTTTTTGATGCAGGGCGCGCTGGTGGGCTTTAGCGGCGCATTGGTGGGCACCGCGTTTGGCATGGTACTGATCAGCGTGTTCAGCCGCATATTGCGCTCGGCCTCCGGTGCGCCGCTATTCTCGCTGGCATTTGATTTTAATCTCATGCTGTTGGCGCTGAGCGCAGCCACGCTGCTGGGTGTGCTGGCCGCTGTGCTGCCTGCGCGTAACGCCGCCAACCTTGATCCCGCCGAAGCTATTCGCGGCTGACCATGACCGACATCGCAACAGTGCCGCTGGTCAGGCTGCAAGGCATACGCAAAACCTACAACGCCGGCTTGCCCAGCGAGCAGGAAGTGCTGCACGGTATTGATCTTGCGGTGCAGTCTGGCGAATTTACTGCGCTGATCGGCCCATCCGGCTCAGGCAAAAGCACGCTGCTGAATATTCTGGGCTTGCTGGAGCGCCCCACTGGCGGCATCTATCAACTGACGGGCCGCGACGTCACGCAGCTAAACGACGACGCGCGCACCGAGGCGCGGCATTTAACACTAGGTTTTATTTTTCAGTTTCACCATCTGCTGCCTGCGTTTTCAGCACTTGAAAACGTCATGCTGCCCGCGATGATGGGCGGCAAAACCAACGACCCGGCAATGCGCGAACGCGCCGCGTGGCTGCTCGACGCCGTGGGCCTGAAGGATGCCACGGCTAAAAAGCCGAGCGCGCTATCCGGCGGCATGCAGCAACGCGTGGCCATTGCGCGTGCGCTCATGCTAGCGCCAAAGCTGGTGCTGGCCGACGAGCCCACCGGCAATCTCGATACCCGTTCGAGTGACGCCATCTTCAAACTCATGCGCCAGTTCAACAGTGAACATGGCGTGGGCTTTCTGGTGGTGACGCATGATCCGCGACTTGCCGCGCGCTGTGACCGGATTATTGATCTGGTGGATGGGCAGGTTGATAGTGATCGGGCGAATACCCCGGCCAGCTAAAAACTGTTTTAAATTCAGATAGCTAATAGCGTCTTGTTGCGGAGCAGCCAGTCGCCTTGGCGCGCATCACACGCCAGACTTCGCCGCCTCCGGCAAATCTGTATTCGTTACCAGATATGCCGCATTGCGCCCTGCCAGACGTCCTGAAGTGAAGCCCCATCCCAGGTGGTGGCCATGCCCCAACAGCAGCAACCCCCCCTGGCCGGCACTGCCTGCTGCCAGCAGGCCGGGAATGGGCTGGTTGTTGGCGTCCAGCACTTCAAGCTTCGTGTTAATAGCCAACCCGCCATCCGTGAAACCCATCAGGTTCATGATCGGCCCCAGTGCGTGGTAAGGCCCTGCGCCGATCGCGGGGCGGTTGCTGCCTGACTTTCCGGCGACGTCACGATTATAGGTTTCAACGGTGGCAGTCAGCGCGTCTGCGGGCATGCCCAGAGCGGCAGCCAAGGCCGGTAGTGAATCGGCGCATTTATAAACATCGGGCCGATTGCGGCGGTAGTCGTTCAAGTAGGCAAACGCTACGCCGGGTGCCGTCGAGATGTAGTAGGGCCACTGCGAGAATTTGCGCGCGACGGCGTCATCCATGATGGCCCAGGCACATTGACCGGGCTGATCCAGCAGCGCCATATCAGGCTTATCCAGCTCGTCCACAAAGCGCTGGCCGGATTGGTTCACGAAGATCGCGCCTTCGTTAAACATCTTGGTTTCGGGTACCAGAAAGGTGGTGACATAGCCAAGCACCACGGGCCGTAATAGCCATTGCGGCAGATTCTTCAATGCCCAAACAATCGATTTGGTCACTATGGGCCAAGGCGGAATGCGTTGCACCAGTGGCCGTTGCGCGGGCGCCGGAAACCGCAAACTGTAAAAGCTCAAATGCCCATTCAGCACGCGCGCACCGATCTCGGTGGCCATGCGCTGGCCATCGCCAGTGCTGGTGGGGTTAATGGGGCCGATACGCGCAGCCTGTTCGGAAATGTACTGCGCTTTCATTTCAGGATTGGCGCTGTAGTCGCCGCTGGCCAGCACCACGGCGCCGTGTGTCAGATACTGCGTCAGCGTGCCGTTTGCGTCCGCACATTCCACGCCGGTGACGCGATTGCCTTCGCGTATAAAGCGCTGTGCCCGCGCGTTGACGCGAATATCGACGCCGATTTTTCGTGCGCGCCGCTCCAGATGGTAAATATAGGCCCGCGAATTCGGCACGATGTTGTGCATGCGCGGCTTGCGGTGCGGCAGCTCAGGCATGGGCCCGAAAAACACCACGCCTTTTTCCATCAGCCAGCGGATGGTGTCGGGGCTGTTATCCGCGAGCAGGCGGCGCAGCTCTTCAATTTCGGTTGGCGCTGGCACGCCATTGGCAAAGCGCGGGTCGTGCCCGACAAAGTGCCCCATGTCTTCCGAGTGATGTGCAGGCGAATCCTGGATGCCCGC
>CANKUB010000013.1 GCA_947486575.1 Betaproteobacteria bacterium
ACCGAGAGGAGTTGAAAGCAGCGGTGAGATCACACCTGCACCGTCGCCAACGGCAGCCCGATGTGATCAAGCGTTTCTTCCACGGCGAGCACGTCCGGTATGCCGCTTGATTCCCTGTGTAGGTCATATTTTCGTAGCGGAGTAATATCGTGGCAATGGTTAAAGCCGAAACCGAAGACGAAATCCGCGTCATTTCCATGCGAAAGGCAGAACGTCATGAAGAAGAAATCTACTACCGCAACGTTTAATCCCGATACGCCGATCACGCAGGCGGATATCGACGCAGGAACGCTTATCCCGCGCAAGCGTGTTGCGGGCCGCGTGGTGATGCCCAAAAAACGCGTCACGCTTTATCTCGATGCCGCGCTGGTGGATCAGTTCAAACACATGGCCGGTAAGCGCGGCTATCAGACACTGATCAACGAAACACTGAAAACCTCGCTAAATCAGGCCAGTTTGGAAGGCGTGTTACGGCGCGTAATACGTGAAGAACTAAAGCACGCGTAGCGCGCGTAACACAGAACACGCAATGCGACGGTGATTCACTCACCCCGGCGGCCACTTGAACGCGCGCCCAGCGAGTATGTGCAGATGCAGGTGAAACACACTCTGCCCCGCGTCCGCACCGTTGTTAACGGCCAACCGAAACGCGTCGCCCACGCCTAGCTGTTGCGCGATTTTATTGGCGGTCAGCAGCAGATGGCCCATTAGTGCAGCATCTTCGGGCTTGGCATCGATCAGTCGCGGGATTTCTTTTTTAGGGATCAGCAGCACATGCGTGGGCGCCTGCGGATTAACGTCACGAAACGCCAGACAAAGATCATCTTCGTAAACGATATCGGCGGGGATTTCGCGCTGGATGATTTTGGTAAAAATTGTGCTCATGATCACTCCGCTTACTTGATGCTCTGATCGGCCCACGTCACCAGTTCTTCGATCACAGCGTCACTTGCCGCCGCCAGTGCTTGCGCCGCGCCGGGCGCATTGGGCGCCGCTGGCCGTTCGACAGTGAAGGTGCGTTGCGCGTGCAACGTGCGGGTGTTTTGATCAATCAGTGAAGCGCGCAGGCGTGCAGTGGCTTTGCTCGACTGCGCATCGCTGAACTGCTGACTGAAATCTTCAAGTTCGATACGCAGCGCGTAGTCGGCCTTGGCACCGTCCTGCACGGTCACTACGCCACGCGATGCGCTGGCGAAGCGCGCGCGCAGGCGTTCTGTGAGCAGCAACGCCGGGGACATGGTCCAACGGTTTTGTGCATAGGCATCAGGACGGCTGGCGTCTTTAAAGCTCAGCCGGTACTGGATGTTCGGATTATCGAGCCACGGGCTGGCGGCCACGGGCGGGATCAGCAACGTGGCTTTAATACCGGGTGCGGAAGCCGCCTGTATGCGCTGCGGACCCAGATCGAACATCACCGGCGCATCGCGCTTATCCGGACCAAGTGCGCAGCCCCCCAGCATTGAATAAAAAAATATCAATAAAAACAATAAATTACGATTTATCATCATTTGCCCTTATTTGCTATAGCCCGCTTCGCCGGGCCCCGGTTTGCCGCTGGGTCGACCGAACACCAGGCCAGCGGGTTGCTCGTTCAATTCAGAAATCAGCCGGTCGAGATTGCGCGAGTTTCGCGCGAGCTCTTCCAGCAGTGTATTCATGCGCGGCGCAATGTCGCTGTTCACGGTGGAGGCGGCACCTTGCGAAGCCGCACCCACCTGCTCCACGCCTTTGGCCACGCGATCCAACGCATCGGCACGCTGCGTGTATTCGCGCGCGAGTTTATCGATACTGGCGAGCGTGGTTTTTGCTTCTTTCAGCGCGGGCGCAACATCGCGCAGCGCAACGTCGGCGCTGGCGAGCATCTTGCGCGCGTCCGCAGTCAGCGCAGGCACGTTTTTGACGCCCGGCTCTAGCGCCTGCGCGAGTGTGCCCACACGTTGCGAGGCCTTTTCAAGCTCGGCAATGGTTTTGATCAATTGGTCCTGATTTTCGTCTTCAAGCAGCTTGTTCACGCGCTGCGCGACCTGGCCGAATTGGCTGATCAAATCCTTGCCCGATCCCGTGAGTTCGTCGAGAAACGATTTTTCGACGACGATGCGTTTGTCTTTGTCGTTTGACGGCGGCAGGAACGTCTTGTTCTTGCCGTCATCATCCAGCACGATGTACGCCAATCCGGTGATACCCTGCGTACCCAACTGCGCCGTGGTGCCGCGCGTGATGCGCGTGCCGCCCTTGACGTTGATCCTGATCAGAATATTACGCGGATCTTCTTCGTCAAAATCGATGGTATCGACCTTGCCGACTTCCACGCCGCGCAGACGCACTGCCGCCTGCACGTTGAGACCCGACACCGAATGATTTGACACCAGCGTGTACTGCACTTTTTCGTAATTGTCGCGGCTGAACCATTGCGCAGCCACCAGTACGCCGATGCCCAGCAACAACATAAACAATCCCGCCGCCAGCGCGTGTGCGCGGTTTTCCATATGCTAAGTCCCCTGTTGTGCTGCTATCGGTGATGCTGGTGCTTCGATGCCCATACCCTTGATCGCTTCGAGCGCACGCTTGCCGCGTTCGCCCTGAAAAAAATTGGCAATGAATTGATGCGTCGCCTTCGCGATATCCTGCACCGAGCCGATCGCCACAATCTGCTGATCAGCCAGCACCGCCACGCGGTCGGACAATGACACCAGTGTATCAAGATCATGCGTCACCATCACCACGGTGAGACCCAGCTCGCGGCGGATTTCAGCAATCAGCGTGACAAAACTTTCGCTGCGATCCGGGTCGAGACCTGCTGTTGGCTCATCCAGAAACAGCAGTTCCGGCTCCAGCGCCAGCGCACGTGCGAGGCCGATGCGTTTAATCATGCCGCCGGATAATGCGGAGGGCATTTTTTCCGCGTGTTTGGCTTCGATGCCAACCATTTCCAGTTTTAAAATCACCAAGTCGTGTATCAGGCCTTCGTCCAGCGCCTTTAACTCACGCAATGGCGTGGCCACGTTTTCAAACACCGACAGTGCGGAATACAGCGCACCTTCCTGAAACAGCACACCCCAACGGTTGCGCAATCGGCGCAGCTCCAGCGGATCGCCATTGATCAGCGAATGCCCGAACACCAGCACGTCGCCGCGCGAGGGCCGCTCCAATGCGAGCATCTGCCGCAGCATGGTGCTTTTGCCGCTGCCCGAACCGCCCACCAGCGACAGAATCTCACCGCGCTCGACGCACAGGCTGATATCGCGATGCACCACCTGCGTACCGAATATCGTCCACAGGTTGCGCAGTTCGATAACGCAATCAGCCATCAGTAAATCCCCACATTGGAGAACATCACGGCGAAGATGGCATCGACGATAATCACGATGGTAATCGCTGCCACCACCGACCGCGTGGTGCCCGCGCCGAGGCTCTCGGTATTCGGTTCAATGCGCAAGCCGTAATGGCACGCCAGCAGCGCAATCAAGATGCCGAACACCACGCCTTTGGTAAGGCCCAGCCACAAATTCGCCACTGGCACTGCTTCGGGCAGCGCCGACAAAAAATAGCGCATGCCCAAGCCCAGCTCCGTTTGCGCCGCCACCATGCCGCCGAACAACGCAACGGCATCTGTCCATAGCACAATCAATGGCATGGCAATAGCCAGCGCAATCATCTTGGGCAGCACCAGCCGCAGCGTATGCGGTATGCCCATTACTGCCATTGCATCGATCTCTTCAGTAACCCGCATCACGCCGAGTTGCGCGGTTATCGCCGACCCGGAACGCCCGGCAATGAGTATCGCTGCCAGCACCGGCCCTAATTCACGAATGACAGCCACGCCCAGAAGATTAACGATAAAGATATCCGCACCGAAGGTCTTGAGTTGCTGGCCGGTGAGATACGACAACACCACACCAACCAGAAAGCCCACCAGCGCGGTGATGCCCAGCGCCTGTGTGCCGGTTCGATACACATTGGCGGAAATTTCTTTCCACGGCGCGCGTGACGGGTGACGCACTATTTCAAAAAAATTCAGTGTCACAGCACCCAGCAGGCGCACCACACCCACCATGTGTTCCCATAACGCCAGCACTTGCTCGCCCACTGCGACAACGAATTTCAGTCGGTCGCGCGACGGCGGCTCATCCGGCGTGGCGTGCACCAGTTTCAGATGTGTAAAAATGATTTCGTGTTCGGGCCGCAGCACCAGCCGCTCTGCACGTTGATAACCCCACGCTCGCCACAGCATCATTGCCCCGGCGTGATCCAGGCGCGTGACGCCACTTAAATCCCACTGCGCTTCTTGCGGGGGCTCAGTCAGGCGCGCCGTCATGTCCGCAATCATGGGCTCCAGCGAGCGCAAATTCCAGGCGCCTGCAATCTCTACCGTCTGTGCGCCATCACCAGCCTGCGTCAGCCTTAACGCGGGTGGAATCCATGCGGGAGTAAGGTTTGATGCGGCAGTAGCCATGCGGCGCTGAGTATCCGGGGGCAATAGCTAACGACGATAGCTACTACAGCTACGGTCTAGGCCCATGATTGTTAGAGTATTTTTGATACTAAAGGTTGTTTTGATGCTAATGGTACGCATGCCAGAAGTCAAAAATGCCACACAATGTGACATATTTTGCGGCAGCGCACAAAATATTCCCGGAACCCCTTGACTTCTCTTTTTAAGCCCTTATAATTTGAATTGTGCATCGCAGCAATAAACAATGAATTGGCGCTCCAAGCTGCGGCAAAAAGATTACCTGAAAATTTTAACTTATTGTTTATAAAGGAGATTTAAAATGTATCAAGCCCCAGAACAGTTCGCTGCAATGAACAAAGCCAACTTCGCCACAGCCACCCGTTTTGCCAATGTCGCATTGGGCGGCGCGGAACGTCTGTTTGAAGTGCAGTTGAAAGCCACCAAAGCCGCACTGGCCGACGGCGCTGACACTGCCAAGACCCTGGCTTCGATCAAAGACATGCAACAATTCACCGAAGTCAAAGACACTGTCGCGCAACCTGCGCTTGAAAAAGCCGCCGACTACGTGAAAAGCGTCTACGACATCGCCGCCGAAACGCAAGCCGAATTCAGCAAACTGATTGAAGAACAACTCGCCGGCTTCAACAAGCAGGTTGTGGTTGCGTTGGACAAGTTCGCAGAAACCGCGCCAGCGGGCTCGGAAGCAGGCATTAATGCATTCAAATCGGCACTCGCTTCCGGCAGCACTGCCTACGAAAACCTGACGAAAGCCGCCAAGCAGTTTGGCGACACGGCCAAGACCAACATTGAGGCCGCCTCCAAACGCGCTGCCCCGGTTGCAAAAAAGACCAAAAAGTAATCACTAGATTCAGTTGGCAAAAATACCCCAAGGCGCGAGCCTTGGGGTATTTTTTTGACTGTAGATAGCCGAAGGTGATTACGCCCCAAATTTCGGCGCATCCGTCCACGGAAAATTCATCGCCGTTACGCCTACTTTTAATTCAGCAATCGCCAACGCCACCTGCGCGGGATCACCGCGCGCGCCCAATTCGATAAACCGTTCCGGCGACATACGCGGCAGGCTGAATACTTTCAGTGCCGCGTATTTCCCCTGCACAGCTTTCATCAAATCAATCAGCAGACTTTCGCCAGCCTCACGCACGATAATCGCAGCTTCGCCAATACGGTTTGCATTGAACAGGTGTTTGTAGTTTGTATCCAGCACCCAATCGATCATCGGCCACGCCATTTGCGGGAATCCCGGCACGAAGTAAATATTCTTGAAGTTAAAGCCCGGTATGCGATTGTACGGGTTGGGAATAATGCTCGACCCCACCGGGAAAGTGCCCATCTCAAGCCGCTGCGGCGTGACGCCCTTGGGGTCATCCACGAAGCGCGCGCGGATTTCGCTTTCGGCATCCGGATGTAATTTCAACCCCACGCCCGCCGCATTCGCTGCACACTGGCGCGTGTGATCGTCGGGTGTTGCGCCGATGCCACCAAAGCTGAACACAATATCGGACATGCTCATCACGCGTTGCAGCGTGGCGGTGATCAGCGGCGTATCGTCGCCGAGATATTGCGCCCACGCGAGCTCCAGCCCGCGCGTGGACAATGCCTCAATCAGCTTCGCCATATGCTTGTCTTGCCGCTTGCCGGAGAGAATTTCGTCTCCGATGATGATTGCGCCAAACTTCATTGCACGTCCTTTATTGGTGTATGTACGATTCCAGTTGCTTGATCGTCTCTTCACGATCTGCAATCAGCTCTTTCACCAGATCACCAATCGACAGCACGCCTGCGAGCTTGCCGCCATCGACGACCGGCAGATGACGGATGCGATGCTGTGTCATCAACGCCATGCAGTCTTCCACGGTTTGTTCTGATCTGACTGTCACCACTTTTGCAGTCATGATTTCACTTACCGGCGTATCCTGCGACGAGCGCCCATGCAGAATAACCTTGCGCGCATAGTCGCGTTCGGAAACCATCCCTGCCAGCCGCGCGTCCTCCAGCACCACCAGAGCACCGACACCTTTTTCCGCCATAACGCGTATGGCATCCAGCACACTGTCGCCGGGCGACACGGCAAACACCGAACCACCCTTCACCTGCAACAACTGTTTCACTGTTTTCATCGCTGCCTCCATTGTTGTTGGCCTGCCACGAAACTACGCGAAAACCACACGCGCAAACAGTGTAGTCCCGTTCGTGCCGCCGATAAAGCGCCCGTTGTAATTACGGGTAACATGCCAAAAACCGTTCACCGCGCGTGCAAGGCGTACAAAGGAGTTCTTCGATGGGCAAAATTAATGTCTTCCTCACAGACCTGTGGCGGCTCACCAAGCCTTACTGGTTTTCGGAAGAACGCGTGCAGGCACGTGCGCTGCTGGCACTGATTGTCGTCATCAATCTGGGGCTGGTCTATCTCGAAGTGCAATTTAACCAGTGGAACAACGGGTTCTACAATTCATTACAAAACAAAGACTTACCAGCATTCTACGAATTGCTATGGCGCTTCACCGGGCTGGCGGTGATTTTTATCATCGCCTCGGTATACCAGCTCTATTTCAACCAGATGCTGCAAATACGCTGGCGGCGCTGGCTGACCGACCGCTACCTGAACGACTGGATCGCCGGGCGCACGTATTACCGCCTGCAACTCGCCGCTGGCGATACCGACAATCCTGATCAGCGTATCGCTGACGATCTCGCGCAGTTTGTCGATCGCACCTTGAATCTGACGCTCGGTTTCATGTCATCCGTGGTGACGCTGTTTTCCTTTCTGACGATATTGTGGGGGCTATCAGGCGCGATCAGCTTCACGCTCGGCGGCAGCACGTATAACGTTCAAGGTTATATGGTGTGGGTGGCTTTGATCTACGCCGTTGCAGGCACCTGGCTCATGCACCTGATCGGGCGACCGTTGATACCGTTGAATTTCGAGCAGCAAAAAGTCGAAGCCAACTTTCGCTTCTCGCTGGTGCGCTTTCGCGAAAACGCAGAAGGTGTCGCGCTGCATCACGGCGAAGCTGGTGAAATTCGCGGACTGCGCGAACGTTTCACTGCCGTCGCCACCAATTGGTGGGAAATCATGAAACGCCAGAAAAAGCTCACCTGGTTTCGTGCGGGCTACTCGCAAATAGCCGTAATCTTTCCGTTTATCGTGGCTGCGCCGCGCTATTTCTCCGGGCAAATCAAATTGGGTGATTTGATGCAGACCGCCTCTGCATTCGGCCAGGTGCAAGGTGCGCTGTCGTGGTTTGTTTCCGCATACACGCAACTCGCCTCATGGAAAGCCACGGTAGACCGGCTCACCGGCTTTCAGGCGGCCATGGCGCGCACGCAGGAAGCGACCCGCGCCGAGCCTGGCATCGTCACTGGCGCCGCCACGGTTTCTGGGGTCATCTGTGAAAATATTGAACTGCGCTTGCCGAACGGCGGCCCGCTGGTGGCCCCGTTTACGCTCAAGCTGGAACAGGGCCAATCCGTGCTCATCACCGGCGCCTCCGGCAGCGGCAAGAGCACCGTGTTTCGTGCGCTGGCCGGCCTGTGGCCGTGGGGGCGCGGCACCGTGCACATGCCGCAAAATCAGCGTGTGTTGTTTCTGCCGCAAAAACCGTACTTGATTATCGGTACACTGCGCGCGCAGCTCAGCTACCCCAGCGCCGCCGATACCTACACCGACGCCGAGCTCAAACGCGCGCTACTCGATTGCGATTTGCCGCAACTCGCTGAGCGCCTGAACGAGGAACAACATTGGGCGCAGCAACTTTCTGGCGGTGAACAACAGCGCATCGCCTTCGCCCGCGCCATTTTGCACAAACCCGATTGGCTGTTCATGGACGAAGGCACTGCCTCACTCGATGAGGCCTCGGAAGCGCGGCTCTACACGCTGTTGCGCACGCAATTGCCCGGCATCACGGTGATCAGCATCGGCCACCGCCCTGCACTGGCGCAGTATCACGACAGACGTGTTTTTCTGGTGCGAGAGAATGGCGTTGGGAAGATGGAGTTTGCGTGAGCGTCATGGAAATACCCAATTAGTGATATAGTGCGTTCGTGCCATCCTAAATAGGAGGTTTTTATGCCTGCTCTAGCCTCACCCCCTTCTGTAAAAATTGTCGGTACGAACGGCCAGATTTCGTTGGGCAAACAGTTCGCTGGTCGGCAGGTTCTGGTTGAAGAACGTGAACCCGGCGTGTGGCTGGTGAGAACGGCTACGGTCGTGCCGGACAATGAACGCTGGCTGCATCAGCCGAAAGCAGCCGCAGACGTGCAAAATGCAATCCAATGGGCGCAGGCTAATAAACCCGCAGACGGTAAGCTGAACGCCACGCTCAAACGCCTGAAAAATGCCTGAAGGCAAGCAAGAGACACTGGTACGACTGGATTTGAATAATCCGGTCTTTCAACAGAATTTGCTCGCGCTGCAAAAGCAAGAACGCCACGCCGCGCTGGATACGCTTAACAAGTTGCGTCAGCTGAGCTGGAATCAGGTGTACCGCGATCAAGGCTTGAAGTGGGAAAAAATCATCAGCATAAAACCGCCGACCGGCATTGATGCCTTGTATTCATTGCGCATCACGCAGTCACGGCGGGCAACCGCCTATCGGGATGGCGCGTTTATTCGACTGCTGTCCATTGCGACAGATCACGACAGCACCTAAGGCAAGAAATAACATCAAAGTTCGCCGCACGGTTGTGCCCGCGCTGCGCGATGCGCTGCGGGTATCCCACCAGATTTACGCGCGAACGGTGAGGCATGCTTTTCTTCTCAGCTCAGGCAATATGTGTGTTCATTGGAAAACAGTTTGACTCCAGTACGAATGGCGGTAATGTTGGGCTTATCAGCCCAATCTGCCGGGCTTGAAAACGCAATCGGGTGTGTTGACCAAGGCTGACATGGCGGCAATAGAGGATGCGATTCTGGTGCATTTGGGCATGCGCAAGCAATAACGCTGCCCCCGTAACACCCTTGTATGCTCTGCCGCGCAAACAGCGCGCAGAGGGAGTCTCAAAATTGGCTACCGTACAGCCGCCGATACACCCGCAATCGCATCCGCCATGCGCACAATATTCTGCGCCATGCGCAAATTAGCTACATCGATCAACTTGCCATCAATCTGCACCGCGCCACGTTTTTCGCGTGCGGCTTCTTCCATTGCCGCGAGCACGCGCCGCGCGTCGGCGACTTCTTTTTCGCTGGGGCTGAACGCCACGTTAGATGGCGCAATCTGTGATGGGTGTATCACCATGCGTCCGGCGAAACCCATTGCTGCGGCGCGCTTGGTTGCGGCCAGAAATCCGGCGGCGTCTTTGATGTCGCCAAATGCACCGTCGAGCGGACGCAATCCATAGGCGCGGCACGCCACCACCACGCGATTCTGCGCGGCATGCCACGGATCCGTTTGCGTATAGCTGCGCTGGCCTGCGGCATCGGCGTCGCTCAACACGCCGTGATCGGGATGCAGTCCACCGATGGACGTGGTGCGCATGCGCAGCGATGCTGCAAGATCGCCCGCGCCGAAGTACATCGCCTCCAGCCGCTTTGATGATTGCGCGATGGCCTCAACATTCGTCAACCCCAAAGCAGTTTCGATCAACGCAACGAAGCCGATTTTTTTACTGCGCGCACGCGATTGCTCAATCTGCGTCACCAGCATATCCAGCGCGTAAATGTCGGCAGGAACGCCGACTTTAGGCATCATGATCATATCCAGACGCGGGCAGTTTTCAACGATGTCGATCACGTCGCGATACATGTAGTGCGTGTCTGCGCCGTTGATGCGCACACTCATGCCCTTGGCGCCCCAATCGATTTCGTTCAAGCCTTTGATCACATTGGCACGCGCCTTTTCTTTGTCGCCGGGCGCAACGGCATCTTCCACATCCAAAAAAATCACGTCGGCGGCGGAGCGTGCGGCTTTCTCGAACAGTGCGGGTGTCGATCCGGGCACGGCCAACTCGGTGCGATGTAAACGTGCTGCGGGGCCTTCAGGCTGGGTAAAACTCATAATAATTTACTCAATAAAAACAATAAGTTACAATTATTTCAATTTACTTTCGACTCAGACTTTCCAGCACATCAATCAATACCGAAAGATCACTGCCACCCTCCCCTCGCCCAATCGCTGCGTTGATTTGCTGCATGGTCACCGCAGACGCAGGCGCCGCCGCGCCGTGCTCATGCACGAGGCCCAGCGCGATATTCATATCCTTGTGATACAGCCGCGTGTCAATGCCATTGACGAAATTGCGCTCAACCATGCGCTTGCCAAAAACATCCAGCACGCGGCTCGATGCAATACCACCCATCAGCACCTCGCGCACAATAGCCGGATCAACGCCGCAGCGTTTCGCCAGCGCCAGCGCTTCGGCCGCGCCCTGCGCCGTCACCAGCAGCAACAACTGATTACACGCCTTGGTGATTTGTCCGGCGCCACGGTCACCCACGCGAATAATGGTTTTGCCCATGCACGCGAACAGCGGCTTGATGCGCTCGAACACTTCAGGCTTGCCACCGGCCATGATGGCGAGCGTGGCTTGCTCCGCACCGGTGGGACCGCCGGATACCGGTGCATCCAGCATCTCCACACCCTTTTTCAGCAACTCGGCCGCGACGTGGCGCGCGACAGTTGGTGAGATGGTTTCCATATCCACCAGCACGCTGCCCGCTTTTGCGCCCTGAGCAATACCATCAGCGCCCAGTACGATTTGCTCGACATCTTGCGAATTCGTCACCATCGTAAATACCACTTCGCATACTGCTGCCAGCGCAGCAGGCGTGTCATAACGCGTCGCGCCTGCCGCCACCAGTGGCGCTGCGGATTCCGCACGGCGCGCATACACGCCCATGCTGTGCCCGTGCTTCATCAAGTGCAGCGCCATCGGGCGACCCATCACACCCAGTCCGATAAAACCCAGCTTCATGAGAACTCCTTTGTTGGATTACGCAACCTGTACGCTACGCCGACTGGGTGGCAGCAGCGATTTCTGCCCGCAACCCCTCGTCGGCCAAGGCATACGCTGTCGCGAGCGATTCAACCAGTGCCGGACAATCCGCAAGCGCGTTGTTCTTGCCTGCCATTTCAAGCGCGCGCGCGAGTTCACCCACACGCGTCGCCCCCAGACTCAGGCTGGTGGATTTCAGTGAATGCGCGTGGCGCGTCAGACCTGCGCTGTCGCCGGCTGCCACCGCAGCCTTGATCTGCGAAACCTGCGCCGGGGCATCACCCAGATAACTGTTGATAATCTGCGCCAGCAGCCCGGCGGAACCATCAGGATCCAGCGCTCGCAACTCATCCAGTGCAGCTTGATTCAACGCCATAGTGAGCATCTCAATTTAATCACCTCTATCAGCAAGCAGCCATCGTTAATCAGACAAGCAGGTGATGGTCATTGTCTGATTGTGCAACTGACAACTGATTACACCGGTGGCCCCGGCGTACGGGCTGATTTCGCCGTTGGAATAAAACCCCGTAATCTGCGCGTGCGGGCCGAATACCTGCGCCACCGCCTCGATTTCTTCATCCACGCGATCGCCCATCACCAGCTTGCGGCCCACGCAACTGACCAACAGCGCCAGATACGGCGCGTCTTTTTTGATTTTTTTACGCGCCGCTTGAGCGGCAGCTTCAGCGCCGTTCACCAACGCGTCGTTACTGGCCGTCATCAAGCGCAGATAATTGCCCTCGGCAATATCACCTGCCAGCGTGAGGCTGCC
Source organism: Betaproteobacteria bacterium (assembly GCA_947486575.1). Classification (GTDB taxonomy): domain Bacteria; phylum Pseudomonadota; class Gammaproteobacteria; order Burkholderiales; family SG8-41; genus UBA5216. The sequence goes on from CANKUB010000013.1 coordinate 12,180, forward strand.
GTTGGCTTCGTTTATGCCGAGTATGGTGCGTATCAAACCCGTTTCGCTGTGATCTGCACCCAGCATCGCAAACGGAAACAATAGTCCCGACCCCGGCAAATCACGCGCGTAGTCGCCCAGGTAGCGCCGGTAAATTTCAAGAGCAGGCTCACCGTCCAGCTCGTACAGCACATTCGCACTGGCACGCGTGATCAGGCGCGTTGCGCCAAACGGCTGCCAGCCGCCAAACGACCCGTGCGCAAGCCGAATAGCATCGCCATAAAAACCGATGCCCACCACATGCTTATCACTCACGGTGCCATCGCATAATGTCCACGTGTGCGTAAACTGGCCACCATCGCCCGCGAGACCGCCCACCAACGTAACCTCGGCGCCAGCCACCGCTGCAATACCATCAATCAACGCACTGCCATTGATATTCACGCCTTGCGCAAAAACCAGTATTGCGTTTAACTTCGCGCCCGCCCACTCACTTGCCAACTGAGTTGCGAGTCGCTCACCCGCAACTTGCGAATCGGCCATGCCGGAATACTCAACGCTGGCAACGCGAAACGCAGGATCCTTGAAGCGGATTGCGGTCATCACCACACTGTCGTCCGCCACGCCATTGGCGGATATTTCACCAGCTGTGCTGCATCCTGCGTGATGGGCATCCGCAAAACGGCTGCGTAACAATGCACACAGGCGCGGGTCTGTGAGACGACTCACCGACCCAAACACCAGCACCAGATGCGGATTGATCAGAGCCAGCGGTGCTAACGCCGCTGACGACGCCGCATCAAACGCGGCTGCAAACTGTGCCTGACGGATTTCCATAGGCTGTTATTCTATGATTTTAAATGATAAAAAATATTCAATAAAAACAATTAGTTACGATATTACTTCACTGCGCCGAAAATCAGGATTAACCAGATTCGGCGGCACTATTCCACTTAACGCTGCCGCCAGATTTTTCGCGGCTGTCATCGCCATCGCGCGGCGCGTGGCTTCCGTTGAGCTGCCGATGTGCGGCGCAAGCACGACGTTTTTAAGTTGTAAAAACCCGGCGTCGAGTTTGGGTTCGCCTTCGTAAACATCAAGCCCCGCCGCGCGAATCACGCCGTTGCTCAATGCGTGTATCAATGCTTTATCGTCCACCACGCCGCCGCGTGTGGCGTTAATCAGAATTGCACTCGATTTCATTTTCGCCAATTCTTTTGCGCCGATCATGTGATGCGTTTGCGGCGAATACGGCATTTGCAGAATAATAAAATCGGCTTGTGCAAACAGCTCATCCAGACTCACATACACCGCCTGCGCACGCGCTTCAATCTCAGCCGCCACGCGCTTGCGATTGTGATAAATCACTTTCATGTCAAAGCCCGCGGCGCGTTTGGCAATCACCTGACCAATGCGGCCCATGCCGATGATGCCGAGCGTAGCGTGATGCACATCCACGCCCAGCCATTGCTTTAGTTTCCAGCCTGTCCATTCGCCGTTGCGTATGTACGATTCCACTTCGGTGATGCGGCGCGCGGTGGCGAGCATCAGCGCAAACGCGAGATCGGCTGTGCTGTCGTCGAGCACGCCGGGCGTATTGGTCACTTGAATACCGCGCGCAGTGCAGGCGGGCACATCAATATTGTTGTAGCCCACCGCGATATTGGCCACAGCTTTTAACTGCGGCGCGGCCGCAAGCAATGCTGCATCCACGCGATCCGTCAGCGCGCACATCAGCCCTTGTGCGTTTGCAAGCTTGCCCGCCAATGCTTCGGGTGTGTACGGCACGTCGGCCTGATTGTCAGCGACGTCACAGTAATGTTTCAGATAATCAATAGCGTCATCGAAAACTTCTCGCGTAATAATGACTTTTGGTTTCATGTGCCGCTCCTCAATGCTTATTCCCTGCGATTTCATCAGCCCAGATATTACGGCATCGCGTCTCGCGCACATAGAGCGCGCCCACGAAGCCCAGCACCGCGAACACCGCCAGCGACGACATCGCAATACGAAAATCCGCCATGGTTCCAGATGCGGAGCCCATTTTACTGGCATCGAGCATGGCCCCTGCCAGCGGCTGCAGAATACCCGCTGCGAGAAATCCGCCGGTGTTGGCGACGCTGATTGCCATGCCCGCATGCTCGGGCGGATTCACTTCTTTCGATAGTGACCAGGCAAAGGTAAAGCCGGGCGCTGCTGCCCCCATCAACGCGCACATCGTAAACGTCCACTCGCCCGGCACACCCATCAACCACACTGCCCACAACACAAGATAAAGCGCCGCCACCACCAGCAGCACGGGCTTGCGTTTACCCAGATAATCCGACACGCGCGCCATCGCCACACTGGAAATCGCCAGCGTAATAATGATAATGGCCGCGTGCTGGCTCGCTACCACGGCGGATTTGCCATACACCTGTGTCAGCATCGGTGCCAGCCACAGCCCGATAAAACACATGTAGCTGCCAGATAGGCCAAAGCTCACCCAGAACGCGGGCCAGGTGGCACGATTTCTCAGCACAGCAACGAGATCGGCTCGCCAATCGCGTACACCAGCATTTTGCGAGATGGTGGAAACATGATCCTCCGCCAACCACCAGGTCAGCAGCGCCACCAGCACAGAGGCCACGCCAATCGCCACGAACACCTCACGCCACGACACAAAAGTTACCAGCCAAGCCAGCGGTACCGTCGCCGACAGCGCGCCGCAGAGTCCGATGAGATTCACGCCGCTTGCGACAGTGGCAAAATGGCGTTCTTCGAACCACTGTGAGCAAATCTTGAGCAGCGCAACAAAGGCCACCGACACGCCGAGCCCCGCCAGCGTGCGTCCGAATGCGGCGGCCCAAAATGTATCTGCCAGACCAAACAGTATGGAACCCCCGCCCGCCACCATACCGCCAGCGGTCAACACCCGCTTCGGACCCAGCGTATCGACCAGCACGCCGGTGGGTATCTGCATCACGGTGTAGATGTAGAAGTAGGTGGCCGCCAAGGCGCCGAGGGCGGCGCTGTTGACGGCGAACGCGCGCGTCAACTCGTCGGCAATGGAAACGGGCGCGACGCGGTGAAAAAACGCCAGCCAGAAGGCTGCGCCGCCGAGCGCGAAGACGATCCAGCGCTGGGATATCTGTTTCATTGAGGCGCGTGAATCGTAATACGTGAAACGTGAATCTGGTTTTTATGTTTCACGGCCCACAATCACGTTTCACGCCGGGGAAATCATCCCGCCCCATACAGGAAGTTCGGCAGCCACAACGTCATGCCCGGCCAGATGTACATGAACGCCAGGCACAGAATGACGATCAGCATATAAGGCATCATGCCGGCGAAAATCTGATTGAGTGTGACGTGTTTCGGTGCAACACCCTTGAGATAAAACGCCGACATCGCCACCGGTGGCGACAGGAATGCCGCTTGCAGGTTCACCGCCACCATCGTTCCGAACAGTATCGGGTCTACCTGAAAATGCGTCAGCAAGGGAATGAAAATCGGCACGAAGATTACGATGATCTCGGTCCATTCGAGCGGCCAGCCGAGGATGAAAATAATCGCCTGCGACAACATCAAAAACTGTAGCGGCGTGAGGTCCATGCTCAGCACCCAGCGCTCGATCAATTGCTGGCCACCGTGCAAGGCAAATACCGCAGAGAACAGCGCCGAACCCACAAACAACCAGCACACCATCGCCGTGGTTTTCGCCGTCAGGAAAGTGGATTCCTTGATGTTGCTCACCAGCTTCTTCTGCGTGGCAAGGTCCCAAATCCAAGGCACCGCCGTGCCAGCAAACAGTGCGCCGAGGCATGCGGAAACGATCAACGTTACGACGCCGCCCTGCATAGTTCCCAGCGCCAAACCAACGATTCCGCCGACCAGACTCGCCCACAGCGCGCGTCGTGCATATTTTGCATAACTGGCAAGATACAACGCACCCAACGCGCCAATGCCCGCCGATTCCGATGCTGTGGTAATACCGAACAGAATCACTGCGAGTACGATGAAGGTGAGCAAGCCTAACGGCACCACCGACGATTCGAGCATTTTCAGAATTTCAAGCTGCTCGCCATCCATACGCCAGTAGTAAATGCCCAAAACACCCAGTGACAGCAAAGCCAGCGACCAGAACCAAGCGTAAAAATTTTTTGGAACTTTGCCCATATCCGCGCTCGTCGCCTGCGCAGCCTCAGAACCCATTTGCTCCGGCGCACCTTCTTTTACCGGCGCGGCAACGGATTCAGTGCTTGCACCACCCAGTTCTAACGGCTTTTCAGCACCGACTTCAACGGGCGGCTCCCGCACGCCGCCGTCGGCCATGGCCGCGGCCTGTGGCGCTGTCACAGCCACGACCGGCACTACCGGTGGCGGCGCATTGTGAATAATCACATACCACCACCCGGCCACAAACAACATCACGGTGAGCGCAACCGGTACCAGCGCCGCCAGAAAATTTTGCACGATCAAGCCATACACGACAGGCTTGCCTTCGGGCGTTTGCGCGCCCGCAAGCGTTGATGGCTTGAACACCGCAGCAATCAATCCACCCATTACCCGTTGCGAGGCGCCGCGCTGCATGCGCTGGATCCACGCGGGCGCATCGACGTGATACAGGTCGGGCGGCAGCTTGGGCGCAATCTTGGGGTTAATCAGCGCCCAGCCGATGATGTAGATTAGGTACAGCAAAGTAAGAAAAAAGCCGGGGAACATCGCCGCTGCATACAGTTTCACAATCGATTGGCCCGCAACGGCGGCGTAAACGATCAGCATGACGGAAGGCGGGATCAGAATGCCCAGCGTGCCTCCCGCCGTAATCACACCGGAAGCCAGCCGCACGTCGTAGCCCGCATTCAGCATCGGACGCAATGCAATGACACCCATCAACACCACCACCGCACCGACGATGCCCGAAGCAATGCCCCAGAACGCGCACACCAGCAAGGTGGTCACCGCCAGTGACGCAGGTACGCGACGGAATGCCAACTGCACGCTATGGAACATTTTGTCCACTAGCGCCGCCCGCTCGATGACGTAGCCCATGAACACGAACAACGGTATCGATAGCAAAGTTTCGTTGTTCATCGCGCCGAAGGTGCGCTGCACGAACAGATCGAACACCTGATTATTAAGCCACGGGCGCGCCGGATCAAAAAATGCCAGGAAGCCAAAGATCATCCCCAGCCCCATCATGGTAAACGCCGTCGGAAAACCCATCATGATCGCGGCCACGATCAGGCCCAGCATCAACAGCCCGAGATACGGATCGCTCATGACTTGCCTGCCCCGCCGCGCTGATGCGCGGCTTCATCAATATTTTGCGCCTGCTCGGCGATGCGGCGTGACTCCTCGTCCAAAAATTCGCTTTGTGCGAGCTGCTCGCCTACCACGTCGATTTCCTCTACGTCTTTAAGCCGCGCGGGCCATTCACCGCTGCGCAGGCAAACGATGCAGCGCAAAATCTCGGCAGCACCCTGAAACAACACCAGCGCGCCGGCAATCGGAATAATCATTTTGAACGGATACACCGGAGGGCCATCGGAAGTTACATTGGAATGCTCGTTGATGCGCCACGACTCCATGCCAAAAGTGTAACCGGCATACACCAGGGCCACGATGCCGGGAATGAAAAACAGAAAATACAGCGCGAGATCAAGCGATGCCTGAGTGCGCGGCTTCATGTTGCTGTAAAGAAAATCGCCTCGCACATGCCCGTCTTGGGCCAGCGTATAGGCGCCGCACATCATGAATAGCGTGCCGTAGAGCATGCTGTCGAGATCAAAAATCCACGCCGTTGGTGCGTTGAAAATATAGCGCTTGAATACCTCGACGGACACCGCTAGCATCAACACGCAGATCAGCCAGGCACATGCCTTGCCCGACCAGGTGCTGACGTTATCGGCCAAACGAAGAAATGACGGAACACTCATAAGAAAGGAATTCCTGACGAAAGCCTGCTGGAAAACAAAACACCATCCGCGCACTGCTGCGGATGGTGTTTTGACCTTACTGCGCGACCGTAGCGTTTAAAACTTAAGCCTTCTTCGCCGGGAAGAAGTGGTTCATCGCCATGCGGCGTCCGACGTAGGTGTCCTGATCCCATTTCACCGCGCGCTCGGCAAACGCCCTTTGCGAAGCGACGATTTCCTTGAACATGGGGTTTTCCGCCGATTTCTTTTCCACTATCGCGCTCCACAACTTGAGCTGCGCCTGCAACACCGAATCCGGCGTCTTGTAGAACTTGACGGCGTGCTTGGTCTGAAGCTCAATGTAATCCTGTGAGTAGCGATTGATGGCCTTCCACGACATATCGGCGGACGCTGCTTCCACGGCATTCGCGATGACCGCCCTGATTTTGACGGGCAGCGCATCGTACTTCGGTTTGTTAAACATGATCTCGAAGGTCTCGGCGCTCTGGTGATAGCTCTGCAGCATGCACACCTTGGACACGTCCGGGAAGCCGAGGATGCGGTCGGAGGTGGCATTGTTGAACTCGGCTGCATCGAGCAGACCGCGGTCCATTGCCGGGACGATTTCGCCGCCGGGCAGCGCGTTGACTGCGGCGCCCATCGCGGTGAACAAGTCAATGGCCAGACCGTTGGTGCGGAACTTGAGGCCCTTGAAATCCGCAGCACTGGTAACAGGCTTCTTGAACCAGCCCAGCGGCTGCGTTGCCATTGGACCGTAGAGGAACGACTGCACCGTGGTGATACCGATGGAAGCGTAGAGCTTGGCCAGCAGTTCCTGGCCGCCGCCATACTTGTGCCAGGAAAGCAGCATGTTGGCATCCATGCCGAATGCCGGGCCGGAATTCCACAGGGCCAGCGCATTCTGCTTGCCGTAGTGGTAGCCCAACACCCCGTGTCCGCCGTCCAGCGTGCCCTTGGATACCGCTTCGAGCAGACCAAAGGCCGGCACCACCGCACCCGCCGGCAGCACTTCAATCCGCAGTTCGCCGCCGGTCATGTCATTTACCTTTTTGGCGAAATCCAGCGCGTATTCGTGGAAGATATCCTTCGCGGGCCAGGTGCTCTGCCACCGCATGGTGATGGGGCCGCCAACGACGGCAGGCGCTGCAGGCGCGGCTTTTTTGTCTTGCGCCTTTGCCATCATTGGCAAAGCCGCCATTGCTGCACCGGTGGCTGCTACAGCCTTGGTCAGGAATGAGCGGCGATTGGCGACAGCACCGGTAGTTTTGGCTGACGCAACTGTAGTTTTTAATTTCTTCGACATGGTTCCTCCAGGAGACATATTTACAGGTTAGAAAAACGTAAGCTACGAAATGCAGCACTAACTGGCCAAGCGGTCAGGCAAATGGAAGCGCTTAAAATTCAATGCAGCCTTGCGACTGATTTGCGATTAAATTGCACCTTCAAACGGCTGCTTACGCGGGGCATATGAAACTTAAGGGAGACTTAATGGAATCTTAAGGAAATTTTGCAACCCGGATACAGCTCTGTGTATTTGTTTTTATTAGGATTTTAAATCAGCCGCCACTGATGGGATCAGCAGCGATGCTATACCGGCCCGTAGGCGAAATCAAGAATGCTGTCTAAATACTGACACACAACAAATTTACAGCACCCCAGGATCGTACTGCGTAACGCCACGCCCGCAACACAACCGTACTACAGCATTGCCGGTCCGTCAGCCGCAGTGCGCTTCCAGCGCACTTGCTCGGTGCGCAACAGTTTGTCGCGCAACGCCAGCTTGCGCGTTTGCGCCACGCCGTCATAGGTGAGCGTCGCCACGTAATTGCCCGCAGGCAGCAGCGCCAGAAGTATCGGGCCATCCACGGTTTGCTCAAGCACCACCTTGCCACTGGCGTCAGCGACCTTTACCGCGACATCCGCAATGTAATCACCCTCCACAAACGTAAACAGAAATTTCAGGTTGAATCTGGCCTGCTGCGGGCGCATTACAGCGTTTTCTTCAATGCCGATGCCGCCGGTAAGCGTTGGAACAGAGCCACTCTGGGCCTGCGCGCCCTGCGTCATCACTGATAAAATACTCAATAAAAACAATAATTTATACACGAGAGTCTCCTTCAGAAACAAGAATGATGTGCACACGGTACGGCCCGTGCGCACCGAGCGTCAGCGTTTGCTCGATATCTGCCGTTCGCGATGGCCCCGAAATGAAGTTTACCGCGCGCGGCATTTCGCCGACAGTGTAACGCAAGCGCTGCCAGGCTTCCTCCATTGAGGGCACAATTTGCGAGGTACGCAGCACGGCAATATGGGTTTCTGGCAACAGGCTGGATACCGGCGGCGTATGTTCACCCGACAATGTCATCAACGTGCCCGTTTCGGCAATCGCGCAAAACACTTCCGTCACGCCCACCATATCGGTTGCGCGCGCCGGACGTTCCTCCATCAGGATGCCGTTATTCACCCAATCGAGCAGGCGCAGCGCTTTCCAGCACACCGCGCGCATCGGCAGGTTGTATGCACGCAGGTAAGCCGCTGCTGTGGCAGGAACATCGCGCACGTGCGGGACTTCGGCAATGGTACTGAGCAAACGCACCGCATTGTCACGAAATTGGGCAATCAGATCACCGGTAATGTGCGGACGCGGGCTGACGGCATGTGCATCGATATGCGCGCGCACCCGCTCCGCCGCACCATCGCCGTCCGCACGACGCAACGACGTGCGGATGCGTCCGAGAATAGCCTCGCGAGCGCTCACTCGACTGCTACCCGAGCGTCGGCATATTGAACCCGGTCGGCACCGCATTGGCATCCGGCCAGCGCGTGCTCACCACTTTGCCACGCGTGTAAAAACGCACGCCTTCCATGCCGTGCACGTGCGTGTCACCGAACAATGATGAACGCCAGCCGCCGAACGAGAAAAACGCCACCGGCACCGGTATCGGTACGTTGATGCCCACCATGCCCACCTCGATCTCGCGCTCGAATTTACGCGCAGCGCCACCGGAGCGCGTGAATACCGCTGTGCCGTTGGCGTAGGGATTCGCGTTGATCAGATTGATTGCATCGTCCAGCGTTTTTACACGCACCACCACCAGCACCGGCCCGAAAATTTCGTCACGATAGATGCTCATGTCCGCACGCACATTGTCGAACAACGATGCGCCCAGGAAGAAACCTTCGCTGGAAGTAAACGTGCGCCCATCAAGCGCGAGCGTTGCGCCCTCGGCAACACCTTTATCCACGTAACCAGCCACCTTGTCCCGATGCGCCTGCGTCACCAGCGGGCCCATATCCGGCTCTTTGCCATCCACCTTACCCGCGCCCGGTCCGATGCGCAGCACTGACGCTTTTTTCTTGATCGTCGCCACCAGTGCATCGCCGATATCACCCACCGCGACTACGGCAGAAATCGCCATGCAGCGTTCACCCGCTGAGCCATAGCCCGCGCCGATCAGCGAATCCGCAACGAAATCGAGGTCGGTTGCACTGCTCATGTCAGGTAACACTACCGCGTGGTTCTTCGCCCCGCCCAGCGCCTGCACACGCTTGCCGGATTTGGCGCAGGTTTCGTAAATGTATTTTGCAATCGGCGTCGAACCCACGAACGAAATCGCCTTGATTTCAGAATGATTGAGAATGGCATCTACAGCTTGTTTATCGCCATGCACCACGTTGAACACACCATCGGGCAAGCCGGCTTCTTTGAACAATTCGGCGAGCCGCATCGCGGTTGAAGGCACCTTCTCCGACGGCTTCAGCACAAACGTATTGCCACACGCAATAGCCACCGGATACATCCACAACGGCACCATCGCCGGAAAATTAAACGGTGTAATCCCTGCACAAACACCCAGCGGCTGACGCAGCGAATGGCAATCCACGCCAGTGCCGACTTCTTCGCTGTGCTCGCCTTTGATCAAGTGCGGAATGCCCATCGCAAACTCAACGACTTCAAGGCCGCGCTGCACTGAACCACCCGCGTCGGTCAACGTCTTGCCGTGCTCGGCGGTGATGAGTGCGGCGAGTTCATCGCGATGCGCGTCGATCAACTCACGATATTTCATCAGAATGCGCGCGCGGCGCAGCGGCGGCGTATCGCGCCACGCAGGAAACGCGGCCTTCGCGGCTGCGACGGCGGTATCGATATCGGCTTCATTGCACAGCGGCACTTTGGCCGTGATCACGCCCGTTGCGGGGTTGGTGATATCGCCCATGCGCGTACTGCTGGCGCTGGCCGACTTGTTATTAATCCACAGGGGAATATTCGTAACTAATTGTTTTTCAACAGGTTTATTCATGATTTTACGGTCCGTCTGGCTTGATAAAGTTCTCTGAAAGTTTTGCCGCGTAGTCCCGTTGGTGCGGGCATATCGCGACCGCTTGTCCATCCGCCACCAAACGGCAATTTATGGATGAGCCGGTCACTGCTGCCCATGGCCGCCAGCACCCGCGCCGCAGTCTTGGTCAGCGTCGCATAAATTCTCGGGCGCTGCGCCGCCCAGCGCCAGGCGGCCAGACCCCACGTTTCCCTGCGCGGTTTCAAACCCTGCTCGAACTGCCGCTCGCGCAATTTACGCATCAAATCCGGCAGCGGAATTTTCACCGGGCATACCACGCCGCATTGATTGCACAGCGTGGAAGCGTTCGGCAGATCGCGTGCGTTTTCCAGCCCCACATACATCGGTGTCAAGATGGAACCCATCGGCCCCGGATACACCCAGCCGTACGCATGCCCGCCGACGCTTTGATACACCGGACAATGATTCATGCACGCGCCGCAGCGTATGCAGCGCAACATGTCCTGCATATCGCCGCCGAGCAGTTTGGTGCGTCCGCCATCGAGCAGAATGATATGAAAATGTTGCGGGCCGTCCGTATCGCCATCGCGCTGCGGCCCGGTCGTTACCGACACATAGTTGCTGATGGTTTGCCCCGTGGCGTGGCGCGGCAGGAGGCGTATCAACGTTGATAAATCCTCCAGCGTCGGCACCACCTTTTCAATGCCGGTAATCGCCACATGCACGCGCGGCAAGGTGGTCACCATGCGCCCGTTTCCTTCGTTGGTCACAATCATTGTCGAGCCGGTTTCAGCGACAATGAAATTCGCGCCCGAAATACCCATATCCGCACTGACAAAATGCCCACGCAGCATATCGCGCGCTTCTTTGCACAATTCCGGGATGCCGGTCTTGCGCGGCAAACCGTGCTTTGCCGCGAAAAGGTCGGAGACTTCATCCTTGATCTTGTGCACCACCGGTGCCACGATATGCGAAGGCGGTTCCTTCGCCAACTGCAATATGTATTCACCGAGATCGGTTTCCACCACCTCAACGCCGACCGCTTCCAGCGCGTCGTTCAGCGCGCACTCTTCGCTTACCATCGATTTTGATTTGACCGCTTTTTTCACCGCGTACTTCGCTGCCAGTTCGCACACAATGCGATTCACTTCTGCTGCGTTTTCCGCCCAATGCACCGTCGCACCGCGCGCCGTGGCGTTGCGCTCGAACTCTTCCAGATACACATCAAGATTGGCAAGAGTACGCGCGCGAATATCGGCTGCGGCATCGCGTATCGCCGGAAAATTCTCAAGCTCTGCCACGCGATCAGAGCGGCCTTTGACGAAATTGCCCTGCAATTTCTTCAGCGCGCCCTGCAAATTGACGTCGGCAAGCTTCTCGCGCGAGCGAGTCTTGAATTGATGTGAAGTAAGTTGCACGCGAAATGTGCTAAATTAAAAACATCAGTTCACTGCGGGCCAGATTCGCTGCGCCAGATTGGGCGAACCCGGTGCATGCACCAGCTTGCGCACGACATCATCCGTCCACTGTTCCATTTTCGGATTGGCTTTTTCGTGTTCGACAAAGCTGCCGTCGCGCGCGCGGGTGGACGTAAATTCGTACAAAATCATGTGTTTGGCCCAGCCCGATACCGACGCATATTTACGCACGCGCACACAACCCGGCAGTTTTTGCATGCTCGGCATGCGCCACTGCGCGTACCACGCGGCCAGTTCATCTTCATCCTGACCAGCGCCCGCGTTGAAGCTGCCCAATTGTATGCCCGGTGCCAAGCCCAGTTCGGGCGGCGACTTTGCATCGGGGCCATAAATCCGCGCTTCTTCAGTCGCGATATTGGAACGCTCGCCGACACGCATGGCGAGCATTTTTTTATCAGCGTCAGAAAGCCGCGCGCGTATTTGCGCTGGCGTGGGATTGGCAAACACGTGCGCATCTTTGGCGCCAAACAGCAAAATATACCGATCACCGATGGGTATCGATGGATCGCTAACATGGCCCAGGCGGTTTGGCGCACCGGTCATCTTGACGTTGGTTTCCGACGCATAGTGTGCGCCCCACAGGTAGCCCGGCTGTTGCAGCATATTCGGGATGTAATGGCCATGCAACCACTGAAGATACGCGTCGCGCCCTTGTTCCGGCAGGTTGTACCAGGTCATCCAGATGCCGCGATCGGTGCCTTCCAAGATTCTCTCCTTCTGTTGATTTGCGGTTCAATTATACGGCTACAATTGCGTGTGGTCACAATACGCTTACTGGAGTTGCTCTTGAATAAATCATGCTGGCTGCTGGTCGCCTCAATGGCATTTTGCACCTCTCTGGCGCATGCTCAGGGATTGGGCGGCATCGGTGGACGACCCATCCGTATCATCGTGCCGGTAGCGCCGGGCGGTCCGTCGGATACTGCTGTGCGCATACTGGTGCCGCGCCTCTCCGAAGCCTTGCGCCAGACCTTGGTGGTAGACAATCGGCCCAGCAATAACGGCGTCGCCGGCACCGAGATTGCCGCGCGCGCAAATCCGGACGGCCTCACACTGAATATTGGCAACAGCGGCACGCACGCCATCAATCCGAGTCTTTACAAGAACTTGCCGTATGACCCGGTGCGCGATTTTCTGCCCATCATACAAATTGTCACCAGCGGCATGGTTCTCGTGGCCACGCCAAAATTGCCGGTGAATTCGTTCAAGGATTTCGTCGCCCTGGCCAAAAAAGACCCTGGAAAACTCAACATGGCTGTCGCAGGCGCTACCGGAGAACTGGCGGGCGAGGCGATGATGTCGATGAGCGGCATCCGTATGAACAACGTGCGTTACAAAGGCAGTTCGCCTGCGGAAATTGCAACGCTGTCTGGCGAATCGGATGCCAGCATGCTGACACCGCTGGCCAGCATGCAGCACATTGCATCGGGCCGCTTAAAAGCGCTGGGCATCACCAGCGCCAAGCGCTCGCCGTTGCTGCCGAACATTGCAACCTTGGCAGAACTGGGTGTGGCCGGGTATGACTTTCAAATCTGGCACGGCTTGTTTGCGCCATTGAAAACACCCGAAGCCGTTACGCAAAAAGTGTACAAGGCTGCGATGCAGGCGCTCGATGCACCTGAAGTCAAGGAACGTTTCACCGCGCTGGGCTTCACCATCATCGGCAACACGCCGCAGGAATTTGCTGGCATAGTGAAAAGCGAGTTGGCGAAATTTCGTAAAGTGGTGAACGATGCAGGGATCAAAATAGAGTAAGAAGAATATGCGATCCGCAGATTCCGGCAGACACGTTTCTATCGCGGCTTGATACCCGCCTGCTGCGCTATCTTGCGGTAGCGATCGGAATCTGCGGCAACGAACGCACTGATCTCCTGCGGCGTGTAGCTCACGATAAGGCTGGTGCGTGACGCCTGATAAGCGCGTCCTTCCGGGCTGGCCATAGCCGCCTTGAAGCCTTCATGCAGCTTGTTGACAACGGTGTCAGGCGTTTCGCTGCGCGCAAAAATCGAACTCCACGAGTAGCTCACAAATTCCGGAAAGCCGCTCTCCTTCATGGTGGGCACATCGGGCAATATCGGGGCACGTACATCCGCTGTGATCGCCAGCGCGCGCATACGTCCGTCACGAATCAGCGGCGCCGCGCCGCCACTGTCGATCATGCCGGATGGTATCTGCCCGCCGATAACGTCAGTCATCACTTGCGAGCCGCCCTTATACGGCACAGGCGTGATCGCCAGCCCGTTGACCAGGCCGAACCAGTGGCTGAGCAATTCGTAGCCCGCAGAGTAATTGCCCACCGGCAGCGCATTACTGGTTTTTTTGGTGAGTACGGCAAATTCTTTCACGGTTTTCCCGGCGGCGTTGCTGCCCACCACAAACACCGTGGGCGACAGGCCAAACAGGATCACCGGGCGGAATTCCCTGATCGGATCGTACGGCAAGTCTTTCATCACCACCGGGTTTACGGAAATAGTAGACGTGGTGCCGGTGAGCAACGAATAGCCATCCGCCGCCGCGCCCTTGACCGTCTGCACGGCAATGATGCCGCTGCCACCGGGCCGGTTATCCACCACGATGCTCTGTCCCCACAGCTTCGACACCAGCTCGCCGTAAAACCGTGGATTGGCATCGGCACCGCTACCGGCTGCAAACGGCACCACAATGCGTATCGGCTTCACGGGGTAGGCCTGTCCTGCGCCTGCCGCCGCAGCTTGCGCATTCGCCGACACGCCAGCCGCAATTGCGGTGTTCGCCAACCATGCCCACCGCAATACCAGACACCAGAACGCTTTTATCACGACACCCTCCATTGAACCACCGCCAGAAACTGCATTTCAGTTTGCTATCCCACGTCAAGAACGTCAAGTTTGCGTTGCGTGCATCGCACGAGTGATTTGTGGCAAAGTCACGGCCATGATCATTCGATTCATGGTAACAACAAGCGCTCTCGCTATAGCGGGCGCCGCAACCGGGTATGTGCAAGCCGCATCAATGCAGGCGTACCCCACCAAGCCCCTGCGCCTACTGGTCGGTTTTTCACCCGGTGGTGCGTCAGATATCACCACACGCATCCTCGGCCAGAAGCTGAGCGAAGCCTTCGGACAACCGGTGATCACGGACAACCGTGCGGGCGCCAGTGGTGCAATCGCAGCGCGCATTGTCGCGCAATCCGCGCCTGATGGTTACACGCTGCTTTCTGGCGCTACCAGCATACTCGCGCTCAATCCAGCGATGATGGCAAAACCAGGCTACGATTCCATCAAGGATTTCACGCCGGTGTCGCAAACTGTTTCAATGCCACAGGTGCTGGTGGTGCATCCGTCCGTCAAGGCGAGTTCGCTGAAAGAACTTATCGCGCTGGCGAAAGCACGACCGGGCGAACTGAATTATTCATCGTCGGGTCTAGGTAGCTCCAGCCATCTGGCGATTGAACTGCTCAAGTACATGACGGGTATTAACCTTGTGCATGTGCCATTCAAGGGTAGCGGACAATCCATGCCGGCGTTACTGGCTGGACAGGTACAAATGATTTTCGATCCACTTCCAACGTCACTGCCGCACGTCAAAACCGGCAAACTGCGCGCGCTGGCGATCTCCACCGCCAAACGTTCGCCCGCCATGCCCGATTTGCCCACGGCGGCCGAAGCGGGTGTGCGTGGCTTTGAAAGCAGCCTGTGGTATGGGCTGCTGCTGCCAGCGGGTGCGTCCAATCCGCTGGTGGATAAACTCAATACAGCCGTCAACGATGCACTGCGTTCGCCAGATCTGGTGGAACGGTTCGCAGCGCTCGGCGCGGAGCCCGCAGGCAGCACAGCAATCGCCTTCAGCAAAACCATTGCAGAGGAAATCACCAAATGGGGTCGTGTCATCAAGAGCGCAGGCATACGCGCCGAATGAGCGATGTGCTCAAAGGGCTATTGACCGCCGCCGCCGCGCTGTGCGTGCAAACCGTGTGCGCACAAACCGCATCGACAGGGTCGGGACAGCCCTATCCCGCCAAGCCGGTTAAATTCATGGTCGGTTTTGCCGCTGGCGGTGCGGCTGACGTAACGGCACGCATGCTCGCGCCAAAATTGTCCGAGGCATTGGGGCAACAGATCGTGATCGAAAACCGTGGCGGCTCCGGCGGCCTGCTGGCGTCAGACGCCGTGGCCAAGTCGCCGCCGGACGGCTACACGTTATTGCTGATGCCTGCCGCCGACACCATACAGCCCGCCATGCGACGCAAAATGCCGTACGATCTGGAGCGGGACTTTGTGCCGGTGACGCGCATCGTGTATGGGCCGTGGTTTCTGGTGGTGCATCCCTCTGTGCCCGCGACGAACGTGAAGGAACTGGTCGCACTGGCACGCACGAATCCGGGAAAACTGAATTACGCGTCATCGGGGGTAGGCAGCTCGGCGCACCTGGTAAGCGAACTGCTCAATTCGCTCGGCAAAATCAGCATTGCGCACGTGCCTTACAAGGGCATTTCCGATGGCGTCACGGCCACGGCCAGCGGTGAAGTGGATATGATTATCGCCAGTATTCCGGCAGCGACGCCGCTGATTAACGCCAAACGCGCACGGGCGCTGGGCGTCACCACGGGTCAGCGCACGCCGCTTGCGCCAAACATGCCCACACTCAGCGAATCCGGCTTGCCGGGCTTTGACCGGTCAGGCTGGTATGGCGTGCTGGCACCCGCAGGTGTGCCGCGCGAAATCGTGGCACGTCTAAACGCGGTCATCGTAAAAATCGTAAATACACCCGAGATGCGGCAAGCCTACATGAAGCAGGGGCTTGATCCATCACCCACCACCACCGATGAGTTTGGCGCATTTATACGAAACGAGATTGCGCAGAACATGAAGCTGGTTAAAGCGGCAGGGATTAAAGTGGAGTAATCCGCTTGCCAAAAATAGGGGACTTCGGGTTACACCGCTACAAATCCAGGCAACTTTGCCGCTTTAACGTCAAACGTCGCCGTAGCCCGGCATCCTAACCGGCGGTTATGCGCACCGATAAGGCAATCCGCAAAATTAGCCGCGCTGTCTTTCCAAAACTTGAGGCTTTCTTCGATAGCCGATTCAGCCTCAAACTGAATTTCAGTGGCATCAAGCAGTCCCGAAATTGCTGCTGCAATCACTGGTTTCTTCAAGCCATATCGGCTGCGCAGCACCCATTCGGTTTCCAGAAGAACCGGCAGACTTACAAACACAGGTTCCCCGGCGCTAACTTCACGCTTGATCAAACGGTTGGCTTTTTCAAATTGCGCTTCGTCGTCACGAACGAGGTAACGAACGAGAACATTGGTGTCGATACCCAGCATCAGCGGGACAATTGCTCAACAGGCACTGGTTTACGTCCCTTTTTGTGCAACATACCCGCGAGTTGTGTGATGCTTTTGTTTTTGATACGCATCACCACGGTACGGTCAGGCATCAACGTAAACGTCATCTGGTCTCCGGATTTCATACCGAGGAATTCGCGGATTTCTTTAGGAATGGTGGTTTGACCTTTGCTGGTCAGGGTTGCGGCGGTGGTCATGGTGAATCTCCTATTCCTTACGTTTCACATTATAGTAAGGAGTCAATGGATAAGCAACAACCCATTTCTTTGCAAGATTGGCAGGCACGCCAATCGTAGTCGGCGCAATAGGGGTTGCGCTCCCAACCCAGTCAACATTAGTAGCAATCGCATACTAAAAAAGGGGGCTTGCCCGGCGAGTGCTTTGGATATTCTGGATCAGGCACAACACGTGAGAAACGAGGATGACATTGCAATCGGCATTCCTGCTCCAAGTCCCTGCCTTGCCAATTCATAGCGAGGAACACAAACCCAATTCCTGCCAGCACATAAACCGCAGCAACGAACAAGGTGCGTTTACACCCAAAATTTGCGCGAAATTCAATCGCTCAATGTTGCCATACGATGCTAACTACGCCTACTGCCGAATCCCCAAAGCCGTAACCAACTTATCATAAAGTTCAAACTGCTCCTTCACATATTTCTCCGTCTCCAATGGCGAGCGAATCGCCGCGATGCCACCGATGCGCGCGTTGCCCGCCTGCCAATCAGGATCAGCCGCCAGCCGTGAAAATACACCCGCCCACTTATCGACAATCGGTTTGGGCAAACCCGGTGGCCCCATCAGCGCAGTCCAGCCGACGATTTTTTCCATGTCGGGAAACCCCGCTTCTTTGGCGCTGGGCGTATCGGGCAATTCTTTGATGCGCGTAGGCGTCACAAAAAGCGCGCGTACACGATTGGTCTGCGCCTGCGGAATAACCGTGGGCGCGTTGTTACAGGCGAAATCAACCTGATTGCCGACGACGGCCGTGGTGACCTCGCCCCCGCTCTTGTAATGTATCCCCACCGCGTGGTCTTTGGTCAAGCCTGCCAGCGACATCAAATATTGCACAGCCATGTTCTGACTGGTGCCCACGCCTGACGTGGCGTAGTTCAACTTGCCGGGATTTCTACGTAGGCCGCCAATCAGATCGGCCGTATTGCGAACCGCTGACTCGGCCTTGACGAAGCACACGTACGGATTCAATTCAATCAGCGAAATCATGGTGAATTCATGCCACTTGTAGCCGAGCTTCGACTCAATGGCCGGCAACACAGCGTGCGTGGCAATGCGGCCTACCAGCAACGTGTAGCCGTCTGGCACGGCAGACTTTACGTACTGGCTGGCGATAGCGCCCGATGCGCCGACTTTATTCAGCGAGACGATGGGCCGACTGTTCAAATGTTTTGAGGCATGGTGCGCCACGTTACGTCCGGACAAATCCGAATCACCACCCGCAGCGAATGGAATGACGAACAGGATGGGTTTCGTCGGGTAGTCTTGAGCGGCCACTTGCGTGGCGAACAGCGCGAACACTGCCGGCAGCAGGATTGATTTCACGATTGCATTTCCTTTGGTTAATTGAGCCGCCGTAGCCACCGTAGCGCGGAAGAAGCGCAACGTATTCCGGGGCAGCAATATCATGATCCCCGTAATACGATACGCTCCTTACGCACTACCCAATTACAATTTCCCCAACACATACTCCGCCGAGCTTACGTCATACTGCCCCGGCTTTTCGAGGTGAAACTGTTTCACCACGCCATTCTCAATCAACATGGCGTAACGCTGACCGCGTATACCCATGCCACGCGCAGTGAGGTCCTGGTCTACGCCCATGGCTTTAGTGAGCTGCGCGTTGCCGTCGGCCATCATGCGCACTTTGCCTTGTGCCTGGCATTCGCGGCCCCACGCGGACATGGTCGGTGCATCGTTGACTGACACGCACCACACTTCGTCAATGCCTTTGGCTTTGATTTTGTCGATTGCCTGCACGAAACCGGGCAGGTGACGCTGCGTTCAAGTCTTGGTAAAGGCTGCGGGCACACCAAACAGCACAATGCGTTTGCCGACTGTGGCCTGCTCAATATCGATTTCATTGGCGCCAAGTGAACAGGTGTTTTCCCATTCACCAGCGAGTTCCCACAGCTTGCCGCCGGGGAGGTTGTCGCCTGTCTTGATCATGTGTGTCTCCTTGGATTTCATCAGTACTGCCGTGATAGTATAACTCTCGATGCAGTCAATTTACGCATTCAATACAGTTGGTGCCGCCCCTTGCAGCCGCAAGCCGTGGAGGCGATTCATCGAAAGGGAATGATCATGGCTATTCAATACGAAAAACTGATGAAGTGCGATATTCCGCTGATCGAACAAACGCTGACCCCTCGCGACACCATGCTCTATGCGCTGGGTGTGGGGCTCGGCGCTGATCCCATGGATGAGCAGCAGTTGCAGTATGTCTATGAAAAAAATCTCAAGGCGCTGCCGACGATGGCGATTGTTTTGGGCTACCCCGGCCCGTGGCACGCCACCATGGATACCGGCATTACGCGCAGCCACGTGGTGCATGGCGAGCAGGGATTTGTGATTCACAAGCCGTTGCCGGTGGACGGTGTGGTCACCGGCAAGACGCGTCTCAAAGCCGTGCTCGACAAGGGCGCGGACAAGGGCGCGCTGCTGCTTACGGAATGCGAAGTGCGCAGCAAGGCCAGCGGCGAACTGATCTGCACGCTGAACTCCACCACCTTCTGCCGCAAGGACGGCGGCTTCGGCGGGCCTTCCAGTACCACGGCTCCGCAAAAGCCGCTGCATGCAATACCTGAAAGAGCGCCAGATAAAGTCTGCGATATCGCCACGCTGCCGCAAGCCGCGCTGATTTATCGCTTGTCAGGCGACTACAATCCGCTGCATGCTGAACCTGCCTATGCGGCCAGAGCGGGCTACAAACAACCAATACTGCACGGACGTGCAACCTTCAGCGTCGCTGGCCACGCGCTGCTCAAAACGTGTTGCGGTTATGACGCAGCAAAATTCAATAGCATGGAAGGCCGTTTTTCGTCACCCGTGTATCCGGGTGAAACCATACGCACAGAAATGTGGATCGACGGCAGCGTGGTGACATTTCGCGCCACGGTGCCCACACGCAATGTGACGGTGTTGAATAATGGCCGGGCAGAAATTACTCAATAAAAACAAATAATTATAATACGTTCGCATTTAGTCTTCATGCGCCGAAACGCCGTGGCGCGCAGCCACGCGAATCATCTGCGCGTGCGTTTCCACGCCGAGTTTTTGCCGTATCAGTGATTGATGATTCGCCACGGTTTTGTAGCTGAGTTGCAGTTTTTCGGCGATAGCCGTCAGCGTATCGCCCGCAACCAATAGCCGCATCACTTCAAACTCGCGGTTCGATAACACATTGAGACTGGCTTCACCGCCGGCCACCGATTGTAACGCAATCGCCTGCGCCATGTCAGCGCTTAAATAGCGTTTGCCCGCAGCCACGCTGCGCACGGCATCCACCAGCACTTCCGGCGCACTGGCTTTGGTGACGTAACCCAGCGCGCCTGCCTGAAATGCGCGCGTAGCGAATATCGCCTCTTCGTGCATGCTGAACATCAGCACTTTCGCACCCGCATCGCGTGCCAGCATGCGGCGCATGGCTTCGATGCCACTCGCGCCCGGCAGCGAAATATCCATCACCACCACATCGGGAGCAAGTCGCTGAAATTCGCTATATGCATCCGCCGCGTTAGCCGCTTCGCCAATAACGCCGATGCCTGCGCTGCGCTCCAGCAAACGGCGATAACCCTCGCGCACCACCGAGTGATCGTCCACCAGAAAGACGCGGATTGCTGTCACTGCGTTCATGTTGCCACCCGCGTTACAGGAATCACCGCACGTATGCGAAAGCCCTCGTCTACCGCCGATTCAATGGCAAGGCCACCGCCCAGCGCCTCAATGCGCTCGCGCATGCCCACCAGCCCCAGCCCCTTTGTGTTGGTGATCTGCGACGCGCCCGTACCGTCGTCACTGACATTCAGCGCAAGTTGTGCGCCCTGCCGCGCAAAGCGTATGACCACGTTGCGCGCTTGCGCGTGGCGCGCCACGTTATTTAACGCCTCTTGCACCAGCCGGTAGCACGTCATGCTTTCATTCTCTTTTAAATTCTCGATAGCCGCATCAGCCTCATCGACTTCAAGCGTCGCGCGCGTGAGCGGATTGCGTGCCTGCCATTGTGTGAGCAGATGTTCCAGCGCCGCCGTCAAACCCAGCTCATCCAGCCCCGCCGGTCGCAAGCGGCGCAGCATATCGCGTATGGTGTTCTGCACGTGGTTGGTGACGTCGATAATCGACAGCGCCGCCCCATATATGTCTTCACTTATACCAGCGCTCCAATCGCGTATCGACACCGCATCAATCTTGATCGCGTTCAAGTGCTGCCCCATTTCGTCGTGAAGTTCGCGCGCCAGTTGCTTGCGCTCGTCTTCCTGCACCTGCACATGCGATAGCGACAAGCGGCGATTTTCGACCAACGTTTCCGCCAACTGCTTTTCCAGCGCCATGCGGCGCGCGAGTTCAACCCGTGCCTCAAGAACGCGCCGCCAGCCAAACCACGCCAACGCCAGCGCCATAAACAGAAACACGCCAGGCAGTTCGTCGGCCTGATAGCGCTCCCACGGACGGGTCAGCGCCAGCACTTTTTCGCTTAATTCAAAGGCCGCACTCAAGCCAAAAAAAATGACCGTGCCCGCCAGCACCCAAACCAGATCACGGCCTGAAGTGCTGCGGCTGATACCACTCTGTACAACGACCGTCATGACACACCTTTCGGGTTAAGCGGGAAAAATTCCCGTTATTTATCGGGAACTTCCTCACCACGCAATAGGTATGGCAAATGCAATACTACAAACAGTCTGGTCGCCCATAAAAATCGTCCAAAAGATGGCGCAGGAGTTACACGCCGCGGTCACCAGCAAAAGCCAACACCGCCAGAAAGGGAGATTATGAACCGAATCCGCCACACACTGGCAAACCGCCAGTGGGCCGTTGCTGCATTGGCAACTGCGCTGTCACTGCTGCCGTTATTCAATGCGCACGCGCAGACTGCTGGCGGTAAGCCCGCCCCTGCACCTCAACTGCCCGCCGTTGAAGTCATCAGCACCACGCCGCTGCCGGGCCTGAACATGAGCCGCGAACTCGTGCCCGCACCTGTGCAAACCGCCAACGACGCCGACATTCAGCGCGCCAACAGCATCAACATTGCGGATTTTCTGAATCGCAATCTGGGCAGCGTACACATCAACGAAATGCAGAATAACCCGTTTCAGCCCGACGTGAATTATCGCGGCTATACGGCTTCACCGCTGCTAGGCACGCCGCAGGGCTTGTCGATCTACATGGACGGCGTGCGCATGAACCAGCCGTTCGGCGATGTCATGAGCTGGGATTTGATTCCGAAGTCGGCGATCTCGTCTATCACACTGATGCCAGGTTCCAATCCGCTGTTCGGGTTAAATACACTCGGCGGCGCGCTGTCGATACAGACCAAAGATGGCCGCAGCCACCCCGGCGCGTCGATCACTACCTACGGTGGCAGCAACGGACGGCATTCGGGCGAATTTGAATACGGCAGCTTCAACCGCAACTGGGACTGGTTCGTCACCGGAACTTACTTCAAGGAACAAGGCTGGCGGGATGCTTCGCCGTCAAAGGTGGGGCAAATCTTCGGCAAGCTCGGCTGGCGCAATGCTGTCACCGATATTAAAGCCACGCTATCTCACGCCGACAACACCCTCACCGGCAACGGCTTGCAGGACTTTCGCTTGCTCGCAAACAATTACAACAGCCTCTACAGCAAGCCCGATATCACCGAAAACCGCGCCACCTTGTTTAATCTGCAAGGGAGTCACAGCGCCAATGATAACCTGATGTTTTCCGGCAACGCCTATTACCGCCGCATTCGCACCAGCACCCTGAATGGTGACGTGAACGAAGGCTCGCTCGATCAATCGGTGTACCAACCAAGCGCTGGCGAGCGCGCCGCGCTGACTGCTGCAGGCTTCACTGGCTTTCCAGTGGCGGGCGCAACCGCGGCCAACACGCCGTTTCCGTTCTGGCGCTGCATCGCTAACGTGCTGCTCAACGACGAACCTGCCGAAAAATGCAGCGGTATTATCAACCGCACTACCACCACGCAGAACCAGTGGGGGATGACCGGGCAGTTCACCGCACTCGCCAATCTGGGCGGCATCAAACATCAGTTCACCGGCGGCGGCGCCTGGGACGGCAGCAAGGTCAGCTTTGCACAAACCGCGCAACTGGGTTATCTGAATCCTGACCGCAGCGTCACCGGGCTGAATTCATTTGCTGATGGCGGCGTGACGGGCGGCAATTTGGATGGCGCGCCGTTTGACCGGCGCGTCAATCTCGAAGGCCGCACGCGCACTTGGGGCGTCTACGCCACAGACACGATGTCCCTTAGCAGTGCCTGGCATTTAACGCTTTCCGGGCGCTACAACGAAACACGTATCGACAACACGGATCAATTAAACCTCGCGGCAGGCGCGGGCTCGCTCACTGGCTCGCACCGGTACAGTCGTTTTAACCCGGCGGCTGGTGTGAGCTTTACGCCCAGCCGCGCGTTTAGCGCCTATGCCAGCTACAGCGAAGGCAGTCGCGCACCCAGCTCCATCGAACTGGGCTGCGCCGACCCGCTAAACCCATGTCGGCTACCTAACTCAATGGCCGGTGATCCGCCGCTCAATCAAGTGGTGACAAAAACCTTTGAGTTAGGCGCGCACGGCACGGCGCCCTTTGGCTTGCGCTGGAACGCAGGCGTGTTCCGCGCCGAGAATCACGACGACATCCTGTTTGTCGCAGCACCCGCGCCCAACACCAATGCAGGTTACTTCAAGAACTTTGGCAAAACGCGCCGCGATGGCTTTGAAGCTGGCCTCAACCGTAAAGCGGGTGCCTTTAACTTTGGCGCAAACTACACCTGGCTTAAGGCCACGTATCAATCCGCCGACACACTCAACGGCGTGGGTAACAGCGCCAACAGCGAATCCGTTGCAGGTGTGAAAGGACACGAAGACGGCACCATCCGCGTGCTACCTGGCAATCGCATTCCGCTGATTCCCGAGCACATGTTCAAGATACATGCCGACTACGTCGCAACCGGGCAATGGACTGTCGGCGGCAACATGCTGCTGACGGGAAGCGCCTTTGCACGCGGCAACGAAAACAATCTGCATGCACCGGATGGCCGTTTCTATCTCGGCGAAGGCAAAACCAGCGGCTACACTATTTTTAATCTGAACACGCGCTTCCAGGTGGATAAGCAACTATCCTTCTTCGCTCAGGTTAACAACGTGTTCGACCGCAAATACAACAGTGGAGCGCAACTTGGTCCAACCGGATTTACTGCCAATGGCAATTTCATCGCGCGCCCGTTCCCTGCGGATAACGCTGCTGTACAGCAAAGCACCTTCTTCGCACCGGGTGCGCCGCGCATGGGCTGGATCGGCATACGTTACGTGTTTGATATCCCCAAGCCGAGTATCTAGGCCATGAAAGGCACACTCCTCCTGCTTGCGCTGGCGCTGTATATCGCGCCACCGGTTGGCGCTCAAACCACGGATAAGGCTTAGACCAAGCCGCCTTCAAGCAACTGTTTGCTCGACGCCAACGACGACGCAGAGCGCTTCCGGCGGTTGCAAGTCGCCACGGGCGGCACAAAGGCATCAATGTTTGAAATCGGCCAGCGCTTTGAAACCATATATGGCGCCATCACGCGAGGCCATCGGCAACTTGCCCGGCACAACTGGGAGAAAATCCGCGACCGGATGGAACATTGCGGCCATGAAGCGCCCCACACGCACCGCCAACCTCGAAGACCGGTTTCTGGACAGCGGCATGTGGAAAGACCTTCAAGACGGGCTGCGCGAAAGTAGCCCGGAGAAATCCCGCGCCGCATTTCTTGCAGCTCGCAAGAGCTTCATGGAATGCCACGACGCGGAAAACGTCTCGTGTCAGAATAACAATTCGGTATTTGAAAGAACCATCAGTTTCCCGGGGCCCGCCACAAAATAGCAGAGCGGTGTATGCTTGTTGAATGCGCCTCGTTCTCGACACCAACGTGTGGCTGGACTGGCTGGTATTTGATGATCCCGGCATAGCCCCCATCAAACACATAGTGGCGAGCGGCACTGCCACAATTTTTGTGTCACTGGCTTGTGCTACGGAACTCAAGCGCGTACTCGGCTATGTGCTTTCGGGTCGCGCACTCGATATGCAGGCGCAGTCCGCCGCACTCGCACTATGCAAAGCCATGTCCATCGCTGTTGAGGAATGCCACGAAACTCACGCCATCGAAACCCTGCCTCGATGCGCTGACCCGGACGACCAAATGTTTCTCGAACTCGCACGCGATTGCCGCGCCGATGCGCTGATCACCAAGGATCGCGATCTGTTGGCGCTGGCCGCGCGCAAGGTGAAGCCAATGCCATTTCGCATACTCACGCCGCGCGAGTTTGCGCGCGATACGCCGGGCGTCTGCGCCATCCGTTAAACTCCTGCTTG
The DNA here is from genome assembly GCA_947486575.1 of Betaproteobacteria bacterium. GTDB lineage: Bacteria > Pseudomonadota > Gammaproteobacteria > Burkholderiales > SG8-41 > UBA5216. The sequence continues at coordinate 37,771 of CANKUB010000013.1, forward strand.
CAGCCCCGTCATGCGAAATAAAAGAATTGAATAAAAACAATGACTTACAGGATATCACAATGACCAAGCCCGTTACCATCAAAGTCATGGCCACCGCTGCATTCAAAGAGGCTTATCTCGAACTCGTGCCGCAGTTCGAGCACGCCAGCGGCCACAAGGTCGTCACCACCTGGGCCAGCAACAGCGATGTGGTCACACGCGTGCTGGCGGGAGAACTCACTGATCTGATGGTGATGTCGGCTGATGCTGTTGACAAACTCATCGCCGCTGGCAAGGTAGCCAAAGATGGCCGCGTTGATATCGCCACTTCATGGGTGGCCGCCGCCGTCAAAAAAGGCGCGGCACGGCCTGACATCAGTTCCGCCGAAGCCTTTAAACGCAGCATGCTTGCCGCAAAATCCATTGCGTATTCATTTGGCCCGAGCGGCGTTTATCTCGTGGGGTTGTTCCAACGCATGGGCATCAGCATGCAACTCGCGGGCAAAGTTCAGCAAATCAAAGGCGAACCGGTGGGCGCGGTGGTGGCGCGCGGCGATGCAGAAATAGGCTTTCAGCAGATGAGCGAATTGATCGCCGTGCGCGGAATCGACATCATCGGAGCCCTCTCCAAGGACATTGAACAGATCACCACGTTTTCCACCGGTCGACACGCGCAAAGCCAGATGGCCGACGCTGCTCATGCGCTATCCGCATTTTTCAAGGCATCTGCTGCGCATGCCATCATTCGTGCCAAAGGCATGGAGCCCATCTGACCAAGAGGCAAAATAATGAATAAATACAATAATTTACAGACATTTCTCGCAGTGATGCTATTGGTGCTGTGCCAGAGCACCTTGGCCGCTGACGCGCCCAAGTTCGAGATCGACCCCACTTGGCCGAAAGTGCCGGAAAAATTCAAACTTGGCGACGCCTCCAGCATCGCCATCGATGCACAGGACAACGTGTGGGTGCTGCATCGTCCGCGCACTCTGCAAGGCGATAACGCGAAAATGGCCGCGCCTGCGATCATGATCTTCGACAACTCAGGCAACTATCTGCGCAGTTGGGGTGGTACGGGGAGTGGATTCGAGTGGCCAGCACGCGAGCACGGCATCCACATCGATTACAAGGGTAACGTGTGGGTAGGCGGTAACAACTGCCCCGCACGCGCTCTACCTGGCCTGCAACCCGTGGGCGACGATCAGTTATTGAAATTTACGCAAGACGGAAAATTCGTCATGCAGATTGGTAAAGCCACGCAAAGCACAGGCAATGCCGACACGTTGAATCTGCGGCAACCGGCAGATGTATGGGTGCATCGCAAAACCAATGAAGTGTTCGTCGCCGACGGCTACGGCAATCACAGAGTAGCGGTATTCGATGCCGACAGCGGCAAATTCAAACGCATGTGGGGCGCCTTCGGTAACAAACCGCTGGATAATTTTGCCTGCCCGCCGCCAAGCTTAAAAGCCGTGCCCGAAGGCCCCGGCCCCGATCAATTCAGTATCGTTCACGCCATACGTGTTTCCGACGATGGCCTGGTGTATGTAGCCGACCGCGAAAACCGCCGCATACCAATGTTCACCGCTGATGGAAAATTTCTCAAGCAATACGTAAGACACAATGCGCCGTTCGCACGCAACATCGCGCTATCACCTGACGCGGAACAACGTTATTTGTATGTCGGCGGCGGTGTTGATATCGTGATCCTCGATCGCAAGACACTGGAATTCATCGATGTGATCGGCGGCGGCGGATTGCTCGGCGGCGGGCATCAGATTGCGACTGATTCCAAAGGCAATTTGTATGTGGCGCAGACCGCGCGCGGATTGCAGAAGCTGGTTTACAGAGGCATGGGGCCGGTGAGACAAAAATAATCGGCCCGGCAGGCGCGCTTATGTCACGAAAGCAAATTCTAATTTGGGTCGCAACACTGAGTGTAATCAACCTTGTAAGCAATGCGCTTGCTCAATCCGCGTTCCCGGCAAAACCGCTGCGCTTCATCGCCATGGGCACTGGATTCCCCGAAAACACCGCACGCGTCATCGGTAACGAAATAGCGGCAATGACCAAACAATTGGTCATCGTCGAACCCCGGCCCGGCGCCAACGGCATACTTGCTGCTGAATTTGTCGCCAAGGCGCCGCCAGATGGTTACACACTGTTAGCGGGCACCAATTCTACGCATGCCGCCAATCCCAGTCTCTACAAAAAACTGCCGTATCACTATATTAAAGATTTTGCGCCAGTCAGTGGCATATCGATCGGCATGTCGCTCGCCGTAGTCAACCCCCATGTACCGGTAAAAACCGTGGCGGAACTTACTGCGCTGGCGCGCAAGTCGCCAGGCAATCTGACGTTTGGCTCGGGCAGTTCTGTCGGCTTGGTTGCAGTGGAGTATTTCAAACTTGTCACCGGTATCCACATGACGAATGTTCCCTACAAGACTGTGCCCCAGGCAGCAACAGACCTGATCGCCGGACGCATCGACATGATGATCCTGAATCTTGGCACAGCAATGCCGCAAGTGCAGGCAGGCAAGCTGCGTGCGCTGGCAGTCACCGGCGCGAAACGCTGGCCGGTGCTACCCAACACGCCCACCATGAGTGAAGCCGGTGTGCCTAACTACGAATGGAGCTTCTGGAATGCGGCATGGCTGCCTGCGGGGACACCTGTTGAAATTGTTGCGCGCATGAACGAGCTATTGACTGGTGCAATCGATCGTCCCAAGGTGAAAGAATATTTGTTCAACGCAGGCAGCACGGCATTTGCCACCACACCCGACGAATTGATGAAATTCCAGATCGCCGAGCATGACAAGTGGCGTAAGGTGATACTCGCTGCAAAAATACTGGCTGAATGAGGTGGCAATTGAATCGGGAATTGCTGCAAATTGATACGATCGTACTCTCGCAACCCATCCACAAGGAGCAGTGAATGAGCAAGCCCGTTTGCATTGTCCGCATGAATGAAGCCAAAATCTACGAACAGGCCCTTGCACGCGCAGGCCTTGCAGATAAGTTCGAAGTACACTGTCTTACGCTCGATCAGCCCATTACCGATGCGCTGGCCGCGCGCACCGAGGTGCTCCTCGGATGGCAACCGGCCAGTTACCTCAGCAACATGCCGCGTCTGCGCTGGGTGCAAGCGATGACAGCGGGAGTCGAGGCGTGGCTCGCTTGCCCGGACCTCAGAACCAATGTTGCGCTTTGCTGCGCACGCGGTACCCATCGCATATCGATGCCGGAGAATATTCTCGGCGCCCTGTTCCATCTGACCAAACCCTACATGCAGTGCGCGCTCGACCAGCGCGACAGCCGCTGGACCAAGCGCCAGTCAATACCACTGGCGGGCAAAACACTCGGCATCCTCGGGCTGGGGGCCATCGGTCAGGAATTGGCGCGCAAGGCCGATGCACTCGAAATGCGCGTTATCGGCACCAAACGCCAGCCGCAATCGCTCGCGCATGTCGCGAAGGTTTACCCGCAAGAAGCCACTGACGAGGTGCTTGGCGCAGCAGATTTCGTGCTGCTGCTGTTGCCATCGACGCCCGATACCGAGAACTTCATCGATGCGCGCAGGCTACGGGCGATGCAGCCCACTGCGTGGCTGCTCAATTTCGCGCGCGGCGCACTAATCGTCGACGTGGATCTGATAGCAGCGGTGCAATCGAAGACCATCGCTGGCGCAGTGCTCGACGTGTTCCGCGAAGAGCCACTGCCAGCAACACATCCGTTCTGGCAAACCGAAGGCATACGGGTGCTGCCGCACATCGGCGGCGGGCATCCCGAGCGCAGTCTGGCCGTAGCCGAGATTTTCGTCGAAAATGCGCGCCGCTTCCTCGCTGGCGAACCGCTGAATGCCGTGGTGGACAGAGCGCAGGGGTATTGAGTCCCGCGCACGCTGTCTGCGCAAGGCGCCGTTAAATCACTCGGGGCGGATTCCAGCCTCGCGGATCACTTTTCTGAATCGCACCACTTCGTTGCGCATGTGCTGTTCGAATACCGCAGGCGTGCTGCCGACCGTCTCCGACCCATCCGCCATGAGACGCTCCTTGACATCCGCTGCGCGCAGTGCCTCTGCAATCGCGCTACTCAGTCGATTGACGACCACGGAGGGCGTGCGCTTGGGCGCGACTACGCCGTACCAGCCAATCAGCTCCAGACCCGGTAGCGTTTCTGCCACCGTGGGCACGTCGGGAACAACGCGTGAGCGCGTAAGTGACGTGACGCCCAGCACACGAATCCTGCCAGCGCGAACCAGCGGCAGGCCCGATGTAATACTGGCAAACGTGAGTTGCAGCTGCCCGCCAGCCAGATCGGCCAGCGCCTGCGGTGGGCCTTTGTACGGCACATGCGTTACTTTTATGCCCGCTACCGCGTTGAACACCTCGGTTACCACGTGATTCGAGCCGCCGATGCCGCTCGAACCATAGTTAAGTTTGCCCGGCTGTGATTTGGCAAGATCGATAAAGTCGCGCACGCTGCGCACCGGCAACGCCAGTGACACCACCATCAGATACGGATTGCGGGCAACATAGCTCACCCCTGCAAAATCGCGTTCAATGTCATAGCTGAGTCTGGTTTCGAAGGCATTGGACACCAGTTGCGCAACCGCCAGCATCATCACGGTATAGCCGTCGGGCTGTGCTTTCGCAACCATCTCTGCCGCGATTGCGCCGGTTGCGCCGGGGCGATTGTCGACCACGACGCTGTGGCCAAATATCTCGGAAAGTTTCACCGACACGCTACGTGCGGCAATGTCCGATCCGCCACCAGCAACAAAGCCCGTCAGCATGCGTATCGGTCGCGCTGGATAGTCTGCGGCTGTCGCCATCGGCACGGCGGCGGCCACCATCAGCGAAGTACGAAGCATGCATTGCATCAGTTGCAAAACCAACGTACGAATCGAAATCATGGATTTCCCGCGCTTTGCCACTGGCCTATTCACTCATGGTAATCCCGGCGTCCTTGATAACCTTTGCCCATTTGTCGATGTCCTGCCTGATGATTGTCACAACTTCATCCGAACCTTTGCCATCAATATCCAGACCCATCTGGGCGAACCGTCCACGCATTTCGGAGTTTGCAATAATCTTCATCGATTCCTGATGCACTTTGTTGCGGATAGCCGCTGGCGTGCCGGTCGGCGCCAGCAGCGCAAACCATGACACCGCCTCAAAACCCGGATAACCGGATTCTGCGATAGTCGGCAGATCCGGTACGTTGGGCGAGCGCTTGAGCGACGTTACCGCCAGCCCCCGCAACCGGCCATCGCGCACCACTGGGAGAATGGACCCGGTGTTCTGAATGGTCATCGTCACCCGCCCGCCGATCACGTCCGTAAACACGGCACCTTTATACGGGATATGCGCAATGTCTATCCCGGCGAGGCCCTTCAGCAACTCGCCTGCGATGTGTTGCGGCGTTCCCGCGCCAGGCGAGGCGTACGATAGCTTTCGTGATGGCACCTTGGCGTAGGCGACCAATTCCTGCATAGTCTTCACCGGCACCTCATTGTTAACAGCCAGAATGCTTGGCATCGCGAGCACCATTGATATCGGCACCAGATCGCGCACCACATCGTAAAGCGGCTTGCTTTGCAGCGTCGGCAGAATGGTCAGCGCGCCATTGCCTGAGAACATCAAGGTGTAACCATCGGGCGGCGACTTCGCAACGCGCGAGACCCCAACCGCGCCGCCGATGCCGGGAACGTTATCCACGACGACAGTTACACCCCATGCTTCGCTGTATTTTTGTGCAAAGATACGCGCTGTAACGTCAGTCGCGCTGCCGGGCGTAAACCCTACCACCAGACGAACCGATTTGGCAGGATAGCTGGATGCTGCGGCACCATCCGTTTGTGCGCGGACGGTAAAAGGAGACAGCGCGAGCACAACGCCACCGATCATGGCACTGCTGGTGCGTAACATCGTTTTCAGCATGAATTTCTCCCGAGCATTTTAATTGAGCACAAGCATCTCTTGTCCACGCATTACATGCCGACAGCGTTCTTCGCCATCAACAAACCCGCCTTTTGCAGGCCCAGCCGTATGGATTCCTTGCGCCCCTTATCCACGCTGAGTGCTGGCGGACGCACCCACGACGACTGAATCTCACCCAGCTGCACCAGTGCTTCCTTGTTGGCACTGGACGTGCTGAATGGGGAGCGTTGCAACTGGTATTCGTACACTGCATCCATCAGCGGAACGGCAAAGTTATTGTGCAGTTCTTTGGCCTTGCGTGCATCGCCGTCGGTCGCCTCGCGCACCAGATCCACCCAGTGCTGGGTACCCACCACGCTGATGCCCAGCAGTGCGCCAGGGGCATTGTGCAGCAACATACCCAGCAGTGACGGCGCATCGCATGCCGCCAGCACCGCGAGCTGGTCACCGAGTACGTCATTGATTTCCGCGTATTTGGTGGCAGTGACGGTCGCGGCCTTGATGCCAACCACGTTCCGCAAACCCGCAATGCGCTGCAACGAGGCCACCGAATAGGCGCAGCCCGTCGCTTCAGGGTATTGAAAAACGATCATCGGCAAATCAACCTCGCGATCCATGCGCTCGAACACGGAATAGACGGCTTCGGGTTGATGGCACAGATGGCGGTAGGGCCGCACATCAAACAGCGGCAGCACCAGCAGCATTTCGGCACCCGCTTTTTTGGCGATTTGCCCCTCGTGCACCAGCCCGGCCAGCGAGCCGCTTGAAATCCCCGCCACCAGCTTAACCCCTTTGGGCATCACCTTTTTTGCTGCGGCGACAATTTCGGTGCGCTCTTCGGAAGTCAGTGTGAGCACTTCGCCCGCATGGCCGCTGACAGCAATGCCGTAAATGCCCTTGGTCGAAGCCACGCGCTCGACATGATGCGCGAAACTCTTGTAGTCGATGGAACCGTCCGCTTTAAACGGCGTGACGACGGCAGAGATCAGTCCGTGAATTTCTTTGTGATCCATAAAGTTTCTCCCAATCCAAACGAAATCAGCTACGCATCTTCACCGTAAAGCATACGCCGATAGGTAATATTCACCACGTTACGCGAAATGCGCACATCCAATACCATTGGGCCATCACCCGCCATGAACGCATCGATCCCTGATGCCAGTTCATCCAGCGTGCGCACCACCTGCCCACAACAACCGAATCCGCGAGCCACAGCGCCGAAATCCGGCGAACGTACTCCCGCCAGATTCTTGTCAAAGCCCGATGCCTTCAGTTTATGGTACTCCGCGCCCAGCCCTTCATCGTTCTGCACAATGAACAGCAGCTTCAACCCCAAGCGCGCCGCAGTATCCAGTTCCTGAATATTCTGCATCGCGCCGCCATCGCCTTCGATCAGCGCAAAGGGTTTGCCCAGCGCAACGGCCATGCCGATGGCCGTCGGCAACGTTTGTCCAATGCTGCCAAAGCCATTGACGAACGCATGTAGCGCCCGCGGCTTTTTCATGATCATCACAGGAAACGCAAACGAGTGGCCGACGCCGATCGCCACGCCCACGTCTGCCGGCAGTTTTTCGTCGATTACGCGCGACACCTCGCGTGGATCAACGGTGCCCGCTTCAATCTCGTATTCGGCCGGATCACGGTCGGCATTCGCCAAAATCTTCTTTACTGCAACGCTTCTATAATTCTCTTTATAAACTAATAGTTGCGATAAAGCATCATCGATAGCCCGCAAGGTGACTTGGGCGTCACCTTGCACATAGCAGTCCGCAGCGCGGTCGTTGCCCATCAACAATACCGGCTCGGTGTTGATATGCACAAAACGCGCCTTCGGGTAGAGCAAGCCACCTTCGATGGTGTGCGGATTCAGACTCGCGCCGACGCCAATAACGCAGTCAGCCTCTTCAAACAATTCCATTACGGCCCGGGTGGAAAATAAACCGGAGATGCCCGCATGGAACTCACCAGACATTTCACCTTTTGCCACCAGCGAGGATGCCGTCAACGCACCTATGCGCTGCGCGAGGCGTTCAGCGATTTCAACAGCGCCGGATTGCACCGCGCCTTCGCCAACGATTACCACCGGCTTTTTGCTCGCGGCAATGATTTTGACTGCATGCGCCAATTGTTCATCTGCAGGCCGAATGCGCTGCTGGCCCGCGAACAATGCAGACGAAGGCAGGTAATCATCGCCATCGCTGTCGATATTCATGTCCTGCACATTCATCGGATAAGCCAGCACCACTGGACGCCGTTGCACCCGCGCCTGATGAAATGCCTGCCGCACGGCATCCTCGGCAAAAGTCGGCGACAACACCTCGATATAGCCCGCGCCGGTCGCTGTGACCAGCCGATCCTGATTCAGCGACTGGTTTTGCCATTCATTATTGAAATGGGTACGGCTGGTGTAGATCACCACTGGCACACGTGTCTTGGTTGAAGCGACCAGTGAAGTCGCCATCCGGGTAATGCCGGGGCCGTGCGTAACGTTGCACACGCCCACCTTGCCCGTGACACGCGCCCAACCCTCCGCCATCGATAGCCCAGCACCTTCATCACGCACATCGATCATGCGCACGCCGGGTATAGCCGACATGGCCGCCGCCCACGACATATTGCCGTCGCCCATCAGTCCAAAGATTGTGGTTGCGCCTTCCTTGACGAAGGCGTTGGCTACGGCTTGGTAGACTTTCATGCGGAGAGACCTGGCGCTTCAGTACCGGGATTCAAAACGTATTTCAGAATTCCTGAGAAATCCCCAGCAGCTTGCCGGCCGTCTCGCCCAACATCATGCGCTTTTGCGCATCGTTGAAATGCGGACAATTGAGCACGTGATTGATCGAATCGGCCTGCCACGGAATCGGGTGATCGGTGCCGATCACGAGCCTCTCCACGCCCACTTCATGCGCCAGGTGGCGCAGCGCTTCGTCAGTGAACACCAGCGTGTCGTAGTACATGTCGCGCATGTATTCGGTAGGCTTCTTCTTCAGTTTGACGCCCGTATCCATTTCAGGCGCGACGCGCAGGCTGTTGTCCGATCGGGGGGCGTACGAAGGCAGAAAGCCGCCGCCATGCGCGGAGCAAATCTTGAGCCCGGGGAATTTGTCGAGCGTACCTTCAAAGATGATGTGCGACAACGCAATCGTGGTATCCAGCGGATTGCCAATGGTATTGGCGAGCCAGCCATTACCCTTGAAACGATTATTGAGTTCCGGCGTGCTTTGCGGGTGAATAAACAACAGAATGCCGAGGTCCTCGGCCTTGCGCCATACCGCGTCAAATTTCGGATTGGCAAACTCATCACCCACCACGCTGCCGCCAATCGCAGCACCGCGCATACCGAGCTTTTTCACCGCGTGCTCAAGCTGCTGCACGGCGACATCAGGCGCTTGCAGCGTCAAAGCGGCAAAGCCCACGAAACGATCCGGATGCGCCGCGCACAATTCGGCGAGCGTTTCATTATTGATTTTGCAGATCTCGACCGCCTTGTCGCGCCCTTCCATGTACCAGTGCGGGTTAATGCTGATAGCCTCTACGTCGATGCCCTGCTCGTCCATTTCTCGCAGACGCCGCGCGCCAACATAGCCTATATCGGGGCCGCGCTCCTTCGTATGATCTTTGCCCTGCAATTCCAGCGCCTTGGGAATCACGCAGTGTGCATGCACGTCGATGGTTTTCACGCGCTTGCCCGCAACGATCACCTGCCGACGGCGTCCTCCGCCTGGTTGCGCCGCAGCTTCGTTGGTGGCCGTCAGTGCATGACCTTGGCAATCAACGAATTGCAATTCGCCCGCGTGGGTATGGTTGTGGTCATGCATGGGACTCTCCTGATGAAATTGTGTTGTAATTAAAGGGTGAATTATCGCACGCCTACACGTCTATTCGGTCAGCCGCACCCTGGCCTTGCGGATGACGCCCGTCCATTTGTCCGATTCGGCCTTCAGGAACGTTGCGAATTCCTGTGGCGTATTAGCGACAATTTCGGCAGCCTCATTGGAAAGGCGTGACGAGACCTCTTTCGATTTCAGTGCCTTGACCGTGCCCTCGTGCAGCGCGCGCAGAATCGGCCCGGGCGTGGCGGCAGGCAACATCAATCCATACCAGCCGGTGACCACGTAGCCAGGCACGCCGGATTCAGCAACTGTTGGCACGTCCGGCGCAACGCTGGAGCGCTGGCGACTGGTAACCGCCAAAGCGCGCAGGCGTCCCGCCTTGATCATCTGCGCCCCCGCCAGAAAATTATTCAGAAAAACGGGCACCTGCCCCGAGAGCAAATCGCTCATCGCCTGCCCGGCGCCCTTGTAGGGCACATGAACAACGTCAATGCCCGCCATGTTCTTGAACAGCTCCATGCCCAGATGCGGGCCACTGCCGTTGCCCGATGAAGCATACGTCAATTGCCCGGGCCGCGCCTTGGCAAATGCAACCAGGTCCTTTACGTTTTTCGCGGGCAGTGACGGATGAACCGTAATCACGAACGGATACTCCGCCAGCACCGTCACCGGCGCATGGTCATCGGGACCATACGGAAGCTTCGCGTACAACGCCGGATTGATCACGTGAGTGGCGAGCGTGATCAACGCCGTGTAGCCGTCGGGCGCCGCTTTCGCCACGAGGTCCGAACCGATGATGCTGTTGGCACCGGGGCGGTTATCAACGATCACCTGCTGCCCCATCACCTCGGTCATTTTTTGCGCGAGTGTGCGCGCCACCACATCGGTGCCGCCGCCCGGTGGATACGGGACGATGATGCGGATGGGTTTAACGGGATAGTTTTGTGCGCCACTGGAAGCCGCAAACATCAGTAGCGCACACTGAACAAGACGAAGAAGTATAATCATAATTAATTCAATAAAAACAATAACTTATAGATTATCTCAAGACCTACAGCGGATGCCGTCGCACAAAATCAAGCAACGCCTGCGCGCAGACATCCGGGTCGGTCGCCGCTGCATGAAACGAATCACCCGGCAGCACCACCAACTCTGAATGCGGCACCTGTTCCTGCCAGGCACGCGTTTCCGCAACCGATGCCAAGCCACTTTCTTGCGTGGTGAGAACCAGCATTGGACAACGGAGATTTTTCACGTCTTCAGTAATATCCGAAAAATTGATCGTCGCAGCAAAGCCTGCTTCCGTAGATACCGCTGTACGGCCCATATACTTGATCCACCACTCAATACCCGCTTGCGGAAATTTGCTGCCCAGCCGCGAAGCCATGCTGCGCCGCGCCCAGTGTTCGATGCCCTGCTCGATCACTTCCTTCACGCGCGCCTCGCGCGTGGCCTTGTCTGCCCGGATAGGCGGCGGTGAACCGACCACGGTCAATGTATGCACCCTGTCCGGGCGCCGTGCCGCAAACGCACGCCCGATCACGCCGCCGATTTTTGCCCCAACCAGATGAAAGCGCTGCACACCCAGATGATCCATCAATTTCAAATAATCATTAATCACGACATCCAGCGTCCACGGAAATTCACGCGCCATCGGCGTTGAATCACCAAAGCCGCGCATGTCCGGACGCACGACTTTATAGTGGCGCGCCAGATGCGGCACCCAGCCATACCATGCGCGGTGGCTTTCGTTGTTGCCGTGACACAGCAAGATCGTTTCCGGCTTAAGCCACGGATCGGTGAAGTCATCCACCCTGTAAAAGAGTTCATTAACTGGCGAAATTTCCAGCTTGGCCATACGGAATTCCTTAATGTGGAAGCAACGTGCAAGTGACAGCATGTTACCGCAACAATAATCTGGCCGAACTGAAATTCCTGCTATGCTTTTCTGATCAGCATCAAACCTAAACTTTACCTTTGCAGGGAACCAGCATGCCCAAGATGACCGGACACCGTTACTTTGCCGAAGCCATGAAAGGCTATGACGTATCGCATTTGTTTTATGTGAATACGATTATCCCGCCCGCCATGAACGAGATCGATAAAATTGGCAGCGTGCAACGCGTGGTGACGCACGGCGAAAAAGCCGCCGCCTATATGGCCGACGGCTATGCGCGCGCTTCGAACAAAGTCGGCGTGTGCCTGTGTCAGGACATCGGCAGCACCAACCTTGCTGCGGGTTTGCGCGATCCGTTCATGGCGGGCTCGCCGGTGATCGCAATTTCCGGCGGGCAAAACGACATGCCGCGTTATCGCCATGCCTATCAAAATGCCGAAGACCACGCTGCCTGGGATGGCGTGACCAAAGCGAATTATTCTGTCGATAGCGCTGCACGTTTTCCCGATCTGCTGCGTCAGGCCTTTCGAGATGCGACCACCGGCGCGCCCGGGCCGGTGCATCTGGAATTGCGCGGCAACGTGGGGCAAATGCTCGACAAGGAAGCCGATTACGATCTCACCGTTGAGCAGCGCTACACGCGCTTCCCGCCGTTTCGGCCGCGCGCGGAAGATACAGATATCAAGGCTGCGCTGAAAGCACTGAAAGAGGCTGCGAAGCCCATCATCGTTGTGGGCGGCGGCGCGGTCAAATCGCTGGCAGGCGCCGAAGTCGTCGCGCTCGCGGACAAATTGCAGATTCCGATTGCCACCAGTCTTCACGCGCGTGCGCTGGTGCCCGACGATCATGCGCTCGGCGTGGGCGTGCCCGGCAGTTACTCCCGCTGGTGTGCCAACAAGTCAGTTGCTGCGGCGGATCTGGTTTTTTTCATTGGCAGTCATACCGGCGGACAAGTCACCAACGGCTGGTCAATTCCGAAAATCGGCACACGCGTCATACAACTCGATATCAACCCAAACGAATTGGGCCGTAATTACCCGAACACGGTGTCGATGTGCGGTGATGTCAAAGCCACGTTGACCGACATGCTGGCACAGGCGGGCGGGCCAACGCCGCGTGCGGAGTGGCTGGAACAATGCCGTGGATACGTCGCAGATTATTGGGCCGAGAGCGACCCGCTGCGCGACTCTGGCGATGTTCCCATCAGACCGGAGCGGATGGCCAAGGAACTGGGCGAATGGATGCCGTCAAACGCCGTATTGGTGGTAGATACCTTTCACGCAGCATTGTGGACAGCACAGATGACCAAAATGAAAGCAGGCCAGCGTTACATCCGCTGCGGCGGCTCGCTGGGCTGGGGATTCCCCGGCACGCTGGGCGTGAAAGCCGCGCTGCCCGGCACGCCAGTGATAGGCTTCACGGGTGATGCCGGCTTTTACTATCACATGGCCGAAATGGAGACGGCGGCACGTTGCGGCATCAACGCGGTGATGGTGGTGAACAACAATTTCTCTGGCGGCGTTGCAGAAACTGCCGCGTTCCAAAAAGAAGTCAACCTGACTAGCGTGGCGAATTCCATGGGCTGCGCCGGATTTCGCGTAGAGAAACCTTCAGACATACGCGACGCACTGGATAAGGCACTGGCCTGTGGCAAACCCGCGATTGTTGAAATTATCGGCGATGCGTCCATACGCGCCAAGCGCGCCTGGGCTCCTGCTGGCGTAACGGGCGAGTAGTCGCATGCGAAGCCTCCTTGCAGCAGCTGCCATTGCCGGTGCGTGCGGGCTGGTAGCGCCCGTGTACGTATTCGCCCAGGACACTTACCCCAACCGCCCGATCCGCATTGTCGTGCCGACTGCGCCCGGCGGCCCCAGCGACACCACCTCGCGACTGGTTGGCCAGGAACTCACCAAGCGCTGGGGGCGCCAAGTGATCGTCGATCTGCGCCCGGGCGCAGGCACCATTATTGGCACGGAAATCGTGGCGAAGGCTGCGCCCGACGGCTACACACTGCTGGCGGCACCGGGCTCGCTGGCCACTAACGTCGCGGGTTACAAAAAACTGCCGTATGACGCGGTGCGCGACTTTGCCCCGATCACGCAATCGCTGTACGTGCCCATTCTGCTGGTGATACACCCGTCCTTGCCAGCGAAGACGTTGAAAGAATTCATCGCCTTCGCGCGCGCGCGGCCCAACGACGTGCTGTATTCCGGCGCGGGCCACGGCGTACTGCCACATCTGGCGATGGAGCTTTTCGCCAACATGGCGCAGATACGTCTCACCGTGGTGCAATTCAAAGGCACCGCGCCTGGCGTGGTGGAACTGCTCTCGGGACGTGTTGCCGCAACCATGACGAGTTCGCTGGCGCTGGTGATTCCGCATGTCAAAAGCGGCAGGCTGCGTGGGCTGGGCATTACCAGCGGCGTACGCGCCCCGGTGTTGCCGGAGGTTCCCACCATCATCGAGGCAGGTGTGCCGGGTTATGAAGCTGTCCAATGGTCAGGGTTTCTTGCGCCAGCGGGCATACCCAAAGAAATTCTCGCGCGCCTGCACAGGGAAATTGTAGCCATTCTGCGCTTGCCAGAAGTGCAGGAACGGCTTGCCAGCGAAATCGCTACCATTGCCACCAGTACGCCTGAACAATTTTCGGCATATCTAAAATCCGAAATTACCAAGTGGACACGGGCGGCGCAGGCGGCGGGCATACAGCCGGAATGAACCGATAATTTCTCAGGCGATCCTATGATTTTTCTACAAATCGCGAAGCGTGCGCTCAAAAATCCAGTATCACGGCCCCCGCTTTTATCACTCGCAGGCATTGCATTGGCACTCTCTGCACTTGCCACCGCCACTGTCGCGCAGGAACCCTGGCCCGCCCGCCCCATCCGCATCGTTGTACCCAGCGGCAGCGGTTCCGGCAGCGACATCTTTGCGCGCACGATGGCGCAGCGCCTTACCGAGCGTCTGGGCAAACAAGTGGTAGTCGAAAACCGCACTGGCGCGGGCAACATGATCGGTTATGAGTTTACCGCGCGTTCGGCGGCTGATGGCTACACCATTCTGTCCGCCGTCAGCACACTGGCAATCCACCCGGTCACCTACAGGAAAGTGTCTTACGACGCCATCCGTGATTTCGATCCGATTTCACACACGGCTAATTTGCCCAATTTGCTGGTTACCCACCCCGCTCTACCCATCCAGAATCTGAAGGATTTGATTGCACTGGCAAAATCACGCCCCGGCGAATTGCTCTACGCCTCGGCGGGCCACGGCACGAGCCCCCATTTGTCGATGGAGCTGCTCGCCAGCATGGCGGGCGTGCGCTTCGTGCATGTGCCGTATAAAAGCGGCCCGCCAGGTTTGACCGATCTCATCGCGGGGCAGATGCAATTGATGGCCACGGCGCTGAACTATCTGCGCCCGCACGTGCAGGCCGGCCGCCTGCGCGCATTGGGAGTCACTACGGCGAAGCGCACGCAAGCCATGCCTGAAATACCTGCACTTGCGGAATCCGGGCTCCCCGGCTACGAAGCCGTTCAGTGGTACAGCTTGTTCGCGCCCGCAAAAACGCCGCGTCCTATTGTGGAGCGCCTGAACAAAGAAGTGGTTACCTGGCTGCGATTGCCGGATGTGATCGAGAAAATGACTACGGATGGCAATGAACTGGTGGGCAGTACGCCGGAAGAACTTGCCGCATTGCTCAGATCGGAAACGGTGAAGTGGGCAAAGGTGGCGAAGGCGGCTGGTATCAAACCGGAGTAACCGGATCCTTCAGGTGCGTCATATACTCAAGGATCCATAGCATCGCCTCAATATCACTAAGGAGCACAGAGCATGGCTTCCCCTGAGACCCGCACCTACTCCGTAGGCGCAAGCTCGACTGACACGCACGGTCGCGTTATGTGCAGCGCGCGCAATCATCACTTCATCGTCGATGGCCCGGTACAAAACGGCGCCCCCGGTGAAGCGGTAACCCCTGCCGAGTTATTTCTAACCGGCATCGCCGCTTGCGGCGTAGAGTTGGTGCAAGCCATTGCCAAGATCGAAGCCACGCCACTGCAAAGTATTCATGTCGACATCTCCGGCACACTGGATCGTTCCAACCCCGTGCGCACGGATGTCAGCGTCTTCAATGCGGTTCATATTCATTTTCATCTGACAGGTGTCAGCGCCGTGCAGGGCAGCGCGCTCATAGATCGCTTTAAAGGAAGGTGACCGCTTTATGGCAGCGTCGCGGTCGCGACGCCAGATGTTAAGGTCAGCGTCACCACTACAAGTTAGTGCGCTCGGTTGCGCTTGCCATGTTTTTCCGGCAACTGCAGGACCAGTTTGATGCCCCCGTCTCTGGGTCAGGGACGCTCACGCCGATGAGAATCAATTGACTCGGCGCATTGGGTAGATCATACAGCGTCATTTCTCGTTTCGATTGGTTTTGCGGTAACGTTGCCACATAGCTGATCAGAGGCGTTGGAAGGGGCGCTACCAGGTAATCGGCCGTCCGAACACATCAAAAAATCCTCCTGATGCTTCCGGCTTCAAGTTCTCGAGCATATCCA
Source organism: Betaproteobacteria bacterium (assembly GCA_947486575.1). GTDB lineage: Bacteria > Pseudomonadota > Gammaproteobacteria > Burkholderiales > SG8-41 > UBA5216. Next base: position 53,980 of record CANKUB010000013.1, read on the forward strand.
GCATCCGCTTTGCTGCGGTTGCAGGAGACTGCACCGCAAGCCCCGCCTTGGTATAACGTTCCGATAATCGCGTTGCCACGGTTCCCGGATGTACCGCCACACAAATGGCTTGCGGGCGAGTTCGGCGCAGCTCAATTGCCGCAGTTCGGACCAACTGATTGAGCGCCGTCTTCGAGGCCCGATAGCTGTACCAGCCACCGAGATGATTGTCACCAATACTGCCAACCCGTGCGGACAACGTGGCGAAAACACACCGGCTCTCAGTGGGCAGCAATGGCAGAACATGCTTCATCAACAACGCTGGCCCAATCGCATTGACCGCAAAGGCTTTCGCCATGGCAGCGGCGTCCAACTGGCGCCATGTCTTCTCGGCAAAGCAGCCGCCCCCATCGAGCACACCGGTAGCATCGATCACCAGCCGCATCTGGGCTGCGTAGGGCAGCATTTCCGATACCACCTGCTCAATGCTCGCTTCGTCAGTGATATTGAACGCGATACTGCTTGAGCGAGAAAAGCCCAATACCGTCGAAAAACTTCCCTCAGCCCTGAGTTGGTCGATCAGTCCCTGGCCTATACCCCCGCTGGCTCCAAAGACAGTGGCAACCCCGTTGGATGGAAAAACATCATGCGCAGTTGATTTTTCGTTCACGCCTTTTTGGACCAGGCAGCACACCACCCCTTACCGTTTACAAGCTTTCCACCCACGGCTGCACATGCAGCCCAAGCATCCGCCGCTTTGCCCTGGTAAAGCTGGCAGTTGGCGCAGCTATGGCCTGCGGCATAAGACGCGAACTTCTTGTTATCGACCTTGCTGGCATCGTGCTTGTATCCCAGTGATACGGCCATCGGGTCGGATTCTTCCAATTTGGCCGGCTGTGCGTTAGCTTTGCGCGTAAGCGTTAACGCTATGGCGGTAACGGGAATGGCAGCGAGGAAAGTGCGACGAGTCGTCATAATTACTCCTCTTAAGAATCGAGATTGTCAGGGGCGAGCAAGTTAAGCGTCAGGCGCTTTTAAAGCATACGGGCGGGACACGGATAGTTTTATTGGTTTGCGCCACACACGCCGCATCACCAGAAAACAGCTATAAAAAAAATCAAGCAGGGCGAGGACACATCGGTTTACGCACAATCGAGCCACCCACTTGAACGCGGGCAGATGGCTCCAGATCTCGACGAACGCCGCTGCGCCAGTCGCGAGCGCTCCATCCGGGCGTTGCACATGGAGACGATTTAGCGCATCAGCCCTGTCGAGCCCTTCACAAAGTTGAGTCGGGGCACACCGGGACGCGTCCACCCATTTAATGGCGTCGCCACCCCTCAGCCGCCTGTAGGCAGCTATTTCACGGCTGCAGACCGGACACGCGCCGTCGAAAAAAACCGTGCACCTTGTGGCGCTTGGCAAACCTTCGACAGGAGAAAGAACTTGCGATTTATTGAGCGTCATAAGAAAACTTTATCTGTGTGAATATTGATCAGCCGCAGCAAAAAAAGTTTCTGGTTCACTTACAGTTCATAGGGCTAAACAGGCAGCGTGGAGTAAGTTCGAAGCCGCGTGACTAGTTACCGCGATTGACTACTGCTGCTGTCGCAATCAGTTCATTTAGAAGCGCCATCGACGCATGCCCGGAACAATTGAAAGGATCCAAAGTTGCTTTTGTGGCGTATTTGAGCAGCAACGACGGATTAACTTTGTTGATGTTCACCTGGCCCATGGTCCAGCCACCAAAACGTCGCTCGGCGATCTCTTCGTAACTTAATATGCGAACACCAGCGTTTCGCGGGTCACGCACGATAGTGTTGAACAGCTCGCAAACCTCATTACGACCGCCTTCGAGAGCCTGCAGAAAAATATCCTCGCTGAAACACAGCATGCCCGTAATGCCCCGCGGCGCATTATTCTTGCGCGACTGCTCAAGTATGGAATCGACGACTGCTGTGGTAAGCGGGGCCGCAGCACGGCTGGCGTAAAGCAGGCGAACTAACATTTTTAGCCTCAATTCTTCAGGTTAATAAGCGACAGAAACTCTCGGCGCAATGCTGAGTTTTTGAGAAAAGACCCGCGCATCACGCTGTTGATCATCTTGGTTTCGGAATCCTTGACACCGCGCCAGTGCATGCAAAAGTGATCGGCTTCCATGATCACCGCAAGCCCGTCAGGGCTGACTTTGGTCATCAGCAACTCGGCCATCTGCGTGATGGCTTCCTCCTGAATCTGCGGCCGGCTCATGATCCATTCGGCGAGCCGTGAATATTTCGATAGGCCGATCAGGTTCGAATGCTCATTCGGCATCAGGCCGATCCACAGCCGCCCCATGATTGGGCAAAAATGGTGACTGCAGGCGCTGCGAACCGTAATCGGACCCACAATCATCAGTTCGTTCAATCGCTCCGCGTTGGGAAACTCCGTCACCGGCGGCGCGGCGACATAGCGGCCGCGAAACACTTCCGTCAGGTACATCTTGGCGACACGTCGCGCCGTGTCGTGCGTGTTGTGATCACTCTCGGTGTCGATCACCAGACTTTCCAATACACCTTTCATCTTGCCGGCGACTTCATCGAGCAGCGCATCGGTTTCACCAGGCGCAATAAACGACGAAATATTGTCGTTGGCGTGAAACCGATGGTTGGCATGCAATAGTCGGGCTCGAATTCTCGCTGACACCGGTAGCACCGTATCGTCCTCGGCAGCTTTTGCGGACTCCATCATGTTCATGTGTTAGTCGCTCGTTAGGGTTAGCAAAAGGAAGTTGCTGTTTTGAATCGGTATTGCGGTACTCGGTAATCACTGTCGAGCTCGTAAGAGGCGTGGCTCATGCGTCGGGGTTGGGCAGAACAATGCCTTCCGCCTCCACAACGCGTTCCAGCGCGATTTCCATCATGGCTCGGGCGTTGCCTGTTATTTGAGCCAAATACTGGTGCAGCGCTGCATCTGCCGGGCTGCGGCTTTCGCACTCGGCACTGTATATCTCAAAATTACCCAGCCGCACCAGCAGATCAGCGATGAGATGTGGACATTCGCAATTCAGCGCAACAGAGGCCATCGCTATTTCGGCGAGGGTCTTGTTGTCATAACGGCGCGGCGACGCGGCGTAGATGTGTTTTGAGGCGATAGCGCCACCCGGCTCGACGCTAAGATGTAGCGCGCCGCAGAGCGTGCTCAGTTCATCCATACTCATGGGCGCACGAACCAAATGGCAACCGAGTGACCGTAAGTCCTGTTCATGCTGCCGCGAGGCGTAACCGTATTCCACCACCACGCGCTGCGCCCCCAATTGCCGCGCCAGTCGTTGAATGGTCTGTGGTGTCTCGCTTTGTAAGAAGGGTAACTCGACGAGCAGGGTATCCGCCCGCATCCCACGAAAATCATCGGGCGCTTGTGCTGCATTGCGGCTGGTCGCTACCACCTGCAGCGCCGGTAGTGGGCGCCGCTGAACGCGCAGCGCAAGCCCTTCGCCGACGACTGCGAGCCGTAAGGGCTGCATTGCGTCTTCAACCGGCGTTGTGAGAGGGCGCTTCGCCTTCATCGGCGCGTGGGATGCCTGTTGCAGCATGGACTGCAACTGATCCAGGCCGAGCGCCGCGATGGATCCAATGGTGAATCCCGAGTCGACCAGGCGCTTGATCACCGATAAACGCTTCACTTCTTCGGGCGCGTATTGACGCTGCCCCGTTGCACTCTGACGCGGCCCTACGACGTTGTAGCGCCGCTCCCAAACCCGCAGCGTCTCAACAGGAATACCTGTCAGGCGTGCCACGGCACCACTTCTGTAAGCCGGCGAAGCGGGACCTTCTGGATGATCACCTATCATAACGAACCCCATTAGAACAGTAATTGAACAGATAATATCACAGGCTTTTCAACAACTTTGCCTTTTATACTCGCAATGAACTTGTTTTGTATCGTTAAATACCTTGAAATATTAATTTTGAACCGTATTATACATGTTCATTAGCAGTGCATAGAGTCTTTTATTCAAACGGAAGCTCGGCAGTGCTAGTGGCGAAAGTGGGACGTCCCACTCCGCAGCCCGATACCACCACTCTTAAAGGAAATTTCATGAAGAAGTTATTCTCCACGTTGGCACTATCAGTCTCACTCGCGTCCGCAGCTCAGGCCGCAGACATCGTTGATACGGCTGTTGCTGCTGGCAATTTCAAGACCCTCGCTACGGCATTGAAGGCTGCCGGACTTATCGAAACGTTGAAGGGTCCTGGCCCATTCACTGTTTTTGCACCCACCGATGCAGCCTTCGCCAAGATACCCGCCGATCAGTTGCAGGCGCTCCTCAAGGATAAAGCTAAACTGACCGCGGTGCTGACCTACCACGTGGTGCCGGGCAAGGTGATGGCCAAGGATGTCAAAGCCGGCATGGTGAAGACAGTACAAGGCGCCTCACTGACCGTGAGCACCGTGGGCGGCGTCAAAGTTGACGGAGCCAACGTTACTGCCGTCGATGTGGGCGCGGACAACGGCGTGATCCACGTTATCGATAGCGTGGTCATGCCCAAATAAGGACGTGGCTTGGTTTGAGTAAGGGCCGCATCGTGAAA
>CANKUB010000014.1 GCA_947486575.1 Betaproteobacteria bacterium
CCGCCTGCGCCTGCGTCACGCCTCGATTCAACGCGGCAATCACCCGATTGCGAAGTTCGTCTTGTGCTACCGCCGGTATGTGCTTCATGCTTTGTGTCGTCATGCCCTAACAACGTACTAGGACATGTTTGGTTGACTTGTTAATATGGTCTTAGTCTCGTCAAGGGCGGGGTTCGTGTTCAAGTTATCTGAATCTATCGCTCGAACCAAGCAATGCTGGTTTTTACGCAAGTAATTTCAGAAGACTGCTTCATACAGGTGCAATCAGTGGGTCGCCATCCCAGAATGCTTGGGTTGTAAGTCGGAAAGTTGCAATGCGCATCAACCTGCGCTTGTCCGGACTGACGATCCGCCTCGGCACCAACTGTGCTAATGATCAATACCAACGACGTCGTCGGCTTCAAATTCGTCCGGCACAGAACCGTCTCCGGGACCTGTGACCATAGCTGCCATGCCGTCACTTTGCTTCACGAAGTATTCTTCGCTGACGGGGTCGTAAAAACGTTGACCCACGGCAACATCACGAAAGGCGGCACGGTAGCGGCTGGGGTTGTCGTTCATGTGAAATCCCAAGGAAGTTGATCATAGATAATATCTGCTGCATAGCCGCTCGCCAAGGAAAACGGAGCAATTCTCGAAGCAAACGCAGCAATGGCGGCAGAGCATTGCAAATTGTCATTGCGATGGCTGGAAATATGCGCTAAGTCTCCCAGTGCCTTAATCAGTGAAGCCAAAGTGGATGGCAAGTGTTGTCCGGGCAATTGATTGGATTCCTGTAGCCATTGTTGTGGCGAAAATGCCGGCCAAAGATGGGCGCTATGCGATACTGGGCGCCTCCAATAGCCATCACAAATCTCAAACTCACGGTATGCGCCAAACGCGAGACGTTCTGAAGTGGCTGCTCGGCGTGCTGTTCATGATTGCAGGCGCCAATCACTTTGTTCATACGCCGTTTTATGTGAGCATCATGCCTCCGTATCTGCCATGGCATACGGCGCTCGTTTATGTGAGTGGTGCGGCTGAGTTCGTGCTGGGGGCGATGCTGTGCTCACGTGGCTGGGAGCGGCTTGCGGCGTGGGGCTTGATTCTGCTGGTCATCGCAGTAACGCCTGCGAACCTGCACATGGCGTTTCACGCCGAGTTGTATCCCCAGTACAACCCGGTTGTGCTATGGCTCCGACTGCCGCTGCAAGTTGCTCTGATCGCGTGGGTGTACTGGTACACGCGTCCACCCCCGGTTTGAACTTTCTATATTGGGGATTTATTGTGTTAGATTTCCGGGGTGCGGCGCGCCCGTCAAAGAAGGGACAGGCGCAATCATTCCGCAGAGCCATTTCAATTTTTCCGCGAGCGCAACGGATTGCCATCAATAGGGAAGGGACAACATGCTTAAAATCTGGGGACGCAATACCTCGTCGAACGTGCAGAAGGTGATCTGGGCGCTGGGCGAAATGAATGTGCCGTTCGAGCGCGTCGACGTCGGCGGCGCATTTGGCAAGACCAAGGATGCACCGTATCTTGCGATGAACCCGAATTCGCTGGTGCCGACGCTCGAAGAGGAAGATGGCTTTACGCTATGGGAGTCGAACTCAATTGTCCGTTATCTCGCGGCCAGGCACGCAAGCCGCGTTCTCGAACCGGCCGACCTCAAGGTTCGAGCCGTGGCGCATAAGTGGATGGACTGGCAGCTCTCGGTGCTGGGGCCTGTGATTACGCCGGTGTTCTGGGGGCTGATCCGCACGCCGCCCGAGCAACGCGACGCCAACGCCATCGCGTCCGGCAAGGAAAAAACCATCGCTGCAGCCAGAATCATGGACGTTCAGTTGGGCAATACGGCGTATCTCGCTGGCAGCGATTTTTCGTACGGCGATATACCCGCCGGCATCATGATCTACCGCTATATGCAGCTTATTCCGGAACGGCCGGCCACGCCAAATCTGGATCGCTGGTATGCGGCAATCTCTGCGCGTGCTGCGTTTAAGCAACAGGTGGCGGTGGTCCCGCTGTCCTAGTTCCCGGCGGTCGCGACTGCTGACGTTTGACAGTGAGGTCGCTTACCCCCACCCGGTGCGCGCGGACTCGCGGGTAATTTGGAATCCGCCATTCCTTGCAGAGAAAGAGATACACAGTAATTAACTCAGTGAAGTCACTGGCACTGCGGCGCCATGCACCGCCCGCGCGGCATCCGACGCCAGAAACACAATGACATTGGCCAGGTCAATCGGTGCGACCCACTTCGCCGTATCGGCCTTTGGCATGGCCGCGCGGTTTTCCGGCGTGTCGATGATGGTGGGCAGCACACAATTGACGTTGATGTTTTTTTCGCGCAGTTCCGCGGCCATCGCCTCTGTCATGCGGATGACTGTGCCTTTGGCTGCGGTGTAAGCGCCCATCTGTGCCACGCCTTTTTGCGCGGCGAAGGCGCCGACGTTGACGATCTTGCCGCGACCCGCCGCTACCATGTGCGGCACTATGGCACGCACCATGTGCAGCAGCGTGCGGGCGTTGATATCGAACAGAAAATTCCAGTTGTCATCCGAGGTTTCGTGTACAGCTTCGCCCATGCGAAATCCACCCGCGATATTGCATAGCACGTCAATATGTCCGAAGCGAGCGATGGCAGCCTGTGCAACGTCATTGGCCCCAGCCTTATCGAGCAGATTTGCTGCGGCATACAAGCGACGGTCGTTCTCCGCGCCAAACGCGGTTGCCAGGCTTTCCCGCTTGAGATCCACCAACACCAGATTTGCCCCCAGCGCAGCAAACGCGCCAGCGACGGCCTTGCCCAGATTGCCGGCCGCGCCGGTGACGACGACGGTTTGATTGCCGAAGCTCATGCTTGTTCTCCTGATTGCGCTATGCAGCGTGTGATCATGCGGCATTTTGCCACTTTTGCCAGGGTAGCTGCCTGCGGCCCGTCACCCGGTCAGCGCTGGCAGGCCGGGCAATAAAAGGTCGAGCGCTGTCCCTGTTGCAGACGTTTAATCACTGCGCCACAGCGAGTACACGCTTTCCCATCGCGATCGTATACCGCAAAATTGCTCTGAAAATTGCCCGTCATGCCATCGCTGCCGACGTAATCGCGGATGCTGCTGCCGCCTGCGACGATGGCTGCACTTAATGTCTCACGTATTACGCTCGCCAACACTTCACAGCGTGCACGCGTCAGACGCCGTGCCGCGATGCGCGGACTGATGCCTGCGTGAAACAAAGCTTCACTGGCGTAGATGTTGCCTACGCCCACTACCAAGTGACTATCCATGATGACCAGCTTAATGGCGGCACTGCGATTGCGCGTGGCTTTGTAAAGCGCAGCGCCGTCGAACGCATCCGAGAGCGGTTCCGGGCCTAGTGCGGCGAACAGCGGATGACTGGCCACGTCGCCCTTATCACGCCCATGCCACAACACCAGGCCAAAGCGGCGCGGGTCGCGTAGCCGAACGACTTTGCCGTTGGATAACACCAGATCAAAATGATCATGCTTTTCCGGCTTTGTATCGTGGTTCACCAGCCACAGCCGGCCCGACATGCCGAGATGAATAATCAATGTGCCGGTGTCGCAATCGATCAGCAGGTACTTCGCGCGGCGCGTGAGCGTACGTATGGTCAACCCCGCCACGCAGTCGGGCAGCGCGCGCGGGATGGGCTGGCGCATGCGCCGCTCGCGCACGATGGCTTGTTCTATGCGCACACCTTCCATCGCCTTGAGCAGGCCGCGTCGCGTGGTTTCTACTTCGGGTAGTTCGGGCATAAATATTGTTTTAAAACAAATAGTTAAACTATTTCCGTGTGATGGGCGCAGCCATCATTTGTTTGCCGACATCGCCCGTGAAAACAAATTGCAAGCCGATGTCCGGGCGACGCACCACAAGTTCGGCGTCACTTTGCAGTACCCCGAGGACGATTTTCGCGCCACCCTTTAACGTGACTAAGATCTCACGGCCTGTTTTTGTGTCATCGGCAATTTCGCTGCGCAGCGCGCTGCCTTCGCGCCACTGCGCCACCCAGCGGTTGTAGTCGTCCTGCGAAATGTCGCCAGCCGGTGGAGTGGTGCTCCATTTCTTGCCATCGGTGGTGATCGTAAAGGTCCCGAACGCAAAGCGCTCAGGCACGTCTACTGGCGCAAGCACGCTGCGCCTTATCAAGGCATTCGCATTCGCGGGCACTGCGGCGGCAAAGCGCGGTTCCACGGTGTAAATCTGGTTGTGCGTCAGCAGATATTGCTCGCGGGTGACGTTGTTGATCGCGCCAAACAAGAATCGCTGATCATTGATGATGATTTCTGTTTGTGGCGCATCGAGTTCAAACTTGGCGCTGTCAGCTAGCGGATACTGCGATGTACTTTTCGCATCCAGTACAGCGAGCAGCCGCAGCACCTGAAAGCTGTCGGCAGGCACGTTGATGGGTTCGGTCAGAAACCAGTCATTGCCGCGCTTTTCGAGCGACGCCAGTGGCGCACCTTTGTGCCGGACGCGCAGTGTGCGTGCGTCGGCAGATTTGAGTCCTGTGACGGCAACGGTGGCATTCTGTTGTTTGGGCGGCTTCAGCCACACCAATAACCCCAGTGCGGTTACGCACGCGAACAGCGCGCCGAGGGTGATCCAGCTTTTACGCATGGCAATTCAAAAAATTCAAAACGCCTTGCGCCGCCGCCACCAAACCACCACGCCAGTAATCGCAAACACCAGCGGCAGCACCAGCAAGAACGTAAATGCAATCAGATACAGCAATGTCTGATCAATATTGATCTGCACGTCCGCTGCCGGACGTGCAGGAATATTGATCATTTTGTCGTCATTGGTGAGCCAGCTCATCATCGCCACGCCCAGTTGCAGATTGCCGCCGTTGCCAAGAAACGCATTGGCGAGAAAACTGCCATTGCCTACCACCACCACACGCTGTTGCTTGTCACCTGCTGTGCGTTCAAACGCAGTAGCTATGTTCACCGGCCCCTGAAAATCTTTATCCTTGTCGAACACCGGTTTGTCGTCGAGTTTGCCGGTTTCAACCCAGCCGCGTTGGGCGACTTCGAGCAGCGGCGTGATACGCCAGCCGTCCCTTTCAGCCGAGCCTATCTGGCGGCTGCCGGGAAACAGCGTATTCAGGCGAAACGCACCGGTGATCGGGTGCCGCGCGTAGTTGCTGCCGACCGCAAGCGTGGGCGGGCCGCTGCGCGGTTTTAACGACGGATCAACCACGGTGCCGGGCGTTATCACGAGGCCCAGAAATTCAGCAATGGGTTCAAGGCCGCGCAACGGCTCCGGGTCGATCAGCCACAACAGATTGCCACCGGCTTCAACATACGCACGCAGTTTTGCAACTTCGGCTTCCTGTAAATCCGTTTGCGGGCTGGCGATGATCAAGGTAGCGGCGTTGCGCGGCACGTCCTGCGCTATCGACAGATTCAGGCTCGATAATTTGTAACCTTTCATCTGCAACTGACGACCCCATTCACCGAGATCGTGATTGGCCGCGCCATCGATTTTTCGTTCGCCGTGGCCATCCAGCCAGTACGCCACCGCCGTGCTGGTGCGGGACAGGCGTATCAGCGAATTGACGAAATTCTGTTCGTTGAATTCACCCAGCGGCAGATGTTCGGTGCGGCCCTTGTGCTCGATGACGAATTCGTTGGGCGAACGCAAGCCTGCGGCATTGGCGCGCTTGGGGTCGTCGCGTGGATCAACCAGCGCTAGTGCAAGCTCAGGCTTTACTTTTTGCCACGGGCGCAGTTTTTCCTGAATCAGTTTATGTACATCATTGCCGCTACCGTCTTTGGCCATGGCATAGGCGGTGACGTTAATCACGCCATCGAATTGTTTAAGCGCATCCTGTGTGCCTTGCGTCAGCGTGTTGCGCGCGTTGGCGGTGACATCACGCTCTACACGATATTCGCGCGCCACCCACGCCAGCAGCATCGCCAGCGCCAGCAGCAGCACGGTATAGAGCCAGCCCTGAGCGAGTAACTGCGTACGAACTTTGCGGGTAATCTGCATCGCTAACCCCGCAAGCGCCGTGCTTCAAGCTGACGCACGGTAAGCGCCAGGAACAGCGCAGTCAGCAGCAGCAAACATACAATGGCGTAGCTATCGAGCAAGCCCCGCCCCAATGGCTCGTAATTTTTTACCGGCGAAAATATCTGCACAAATGCCGCCAGCACACCCAGCCCGCGGGCTTGCAAATTGTCGCCGATGTTCTCGCCCATAAATACCATCGCGATCAGCACACCGAACGCGCCCAGCGCCGCAACAATCGGATGCGTAGTAAGGCTCGACACATACAAACTCACCGCCGAAAACGCTGCCGCGGTTAATGTAAGGCCCAAAAAAATACTGCCGATCAAACGATAATCCAGTTGCGTAGCGGTGCTCAGTGACAACGGCATCAATGAAATTAAACTCAATATAATCAATAACATACCTAATATCGCCAGAAACTTGCCGAGGACGATATCGGTAATTGAAATCGGCGCTGAAGTCAGCAGCACCATGGTTTGATTGCGGCGCTCTTCGGCGATCAGACGCATGGCCAGCAGTGGTACGGCGAACAGCATAATGGCGGCAGCGGTAGAAAACGTGGGTGCCGCAACCAGTTCAGTAAAGCCCGGCGGGCTGGGCAATTGCAGCAGTTGCGGCTGCACGTTGAGAAAATCATCAAAGCGTTTAAGAAAGCCGTAGCCCACGATGATTTGCACAAACGTCAGCACCACCCACGCGATAGGCGAGGTGAATAGCGACTTTAAATCTTTGCTGGCGATGGTGAAAATCATTGCGGAGTGTCGTTTCGTGTCAGATTGACAAACACGTCCTCAAGGCTGGTCTGCGCCGGGCCGATCTGGCGCAGACCCCACAGACGTTCCGCAGCCAGTGCGACAATGCCTTCGGTGGGGTCAACATCCGCTGCCACGCGCACGCGAAACAGATTTTCGCCCGCGGATTCTGTTTCAACAACGCCAGCAATTTTATTCAACGCGGCGCGTAGTTCATCGATGGCGGGCGCGTGGTGCAGGCCCACCAGCAAGGTGCGGCCGCTGTGCAGCAGCTTCAAGCCCGCGATGGTATCGGTGTACACCATCTTGCCGTGGTGCATGATCTGCACGCGATCACAAATCGCCTCAACTTCCGGCAGTATGTGTGTTGAAAGTATCACGCTGTGCGCGCTACCCAGTTCGCGGATCAGCGTGCGGATGTCGCGGATTTGATTTGGGTCGAGGCCGACCGTCGGTTCGTCGAGAATAATCACGTCCGGTTCATGCACTATCGCCTGCGCGATGCCCACGCGTTGTTGATAACCCTTGGACAATGTGCCGATGAGTTTGCGGCTGACATCGCTCAAGCCGCAACGTTCACGCGCTTTTTCAACAGCGGCGCGTCTGCGTGCGCCGGGCACGCGATGCAGCCGCGCGGCAAGGTCAAGGAATTCCGTCACGGTCATGTCGCGATACAGTGGCGGCGTTTCCGGCAGGTAGCCGATGTGCATTTTGGCTTCGACCGGCATGTCGAGCATATCCACGCCGCAAATGCTGACCGAGCCTGCGCTGGGCGCGAGATTGCCGGTCAGCATCTGCATGGTGGTGGTTTTACCCGCGCCATTAGGGCCGAGAAAGCCTAAAACTTCGCCGCGCCTGAGTTCCAGATTAATGCCATTTACCGCAGTGTGGGTGCCGAAGCGTCGTGATAACCCGCTGGCGCGGATGGTTGCCGCCGGGGCGGTGGTGGATTGTGCGAATTCTGCGGGAACTGGCATTAATAACGATTGTGGGGGAAAAGTGTGTGGTGGGCGCTTGTAGAGTGTGCGAAATATACCTAAACTGTGAAACTTAATGAAGCATTCATTATCAAATTTCCTAGAATAATCATTTGGTTATTCCACCTCTTTTGCGGAACTTTCCTGTGACCGACCTTTCCCGAAATGCGCTTGCAACAGCCGTGTTGCTAATGGCGGCCTGTTTTACGCCCGCTCAGGCGCAATCACCGCTGCAGCCCGCGCCCCGTGCCAAAACGACGCCCGTGCTGCCGGCAATCGAGCTGTCGCCAGAGTTGTTGTACAAAATCATGATGGCGGAAATCGCGCTGCAACGCGGGTTGCCGCAAAACGCTGCGCAAGCGTTGCTGGAGGTCGCGCGCGAAACCCGCGACCCGCGCGTCGCCCAGCGTGCCACCGAAATTGCCTGGAACGCGCGCATGCTGAAAGAGGCACTGGAAGCCGCCAGTCTGTGGCAGAAAGCCGATCCCGATTCGGCGCAAGCGCGGCAAGTGGTTGCTGCCTTGCTGGTGAATCAGGAAAACCTCACCGAAGCGCGCGTGCCGCTGGAGCAGTGGCTGGCTGCAGACAAAGCCAATGCCGCGCGTAACTTTGCGCAAGTTGCGCAACTGCTGGCGCGCAACAACGATAAAAAAGCGGTGTTCGAGCTGCTCAAAGGCCTGGCGCGCCCCTATAACGACATAGCCGAAGTGCGGCTGTCAGTGGCGCAGGCGGCGTGGAGCGCCAATGACGTGGATGGCGCGCTGGCAGAATCGCGCGCCGCGCTGAAAATCAAGCCTGATCTCGAATTGGCCGCGCTATTCCACGCGCAGGCGCTGTCACGGCGTTCCAATGGCGAGTCGATAACGTTTCTGGAAGACTTTCTGAAGCGTTACCCTAAAGCCAACGACGTGCGGTTAACGTACGCGCGCTTGCTGGCGAATGAAAAACGCACGGCGGACGCACGCAAGCAATTTGAAATTCTGGTTGAAGCCGCACCCAAAAATCCTGAAATCGCCATGGCCGTGGCGCTGCTGGCCATGCAGACGAACGATTACGACGCTGCTGAAAAACATTTTCAGGGTGCGCTGGCCGCAGGACACAAAACGCCCGACGCCATCTGGTTGTTTTTGGGGCAGATCAATGAAGAGCGCAAAAATTACGACGAGGCGCTGAAGTGGTATGCGGGCATTACCAGTGGCGAGCGTTACATGAGTGCGCAGGCGCGTTACGCCGGCGTGCTGCAAAAGCAGGGCAAGCTTGATGAGGCGCGCAAGCATTTGCAATCGATCAAGCCAGGCGACGACGCGCAGCGCATACAGTTGGTACAGGCTGAGGCCAACATGCTGCGTGAGGCGCAGGCGTATTCCGATGCGTATGACTTGCTTGGCAAATCACTTGAAGGAGCGCCCGAATCGATAGACCTGCTTTACGATCAGGCGATGATTGCCGAGAAGCTCGATAAAGTGGACATTACGGAACGCAATCTGCGCAAAGTCATTGAGCTACAGCCCGAACACGCACACGCCTACAACGCGCTCGGCTACACCTTCGCTGATCGCAATCAGCGTCTGCCCGAAGCGCGCAAGCTCATCGAAAAAGCGCTTGAACTGTCGCCGCAAGATGGGTACATCATGGACAGCCTTGGCTGGGTGCTGTTTCGTATGGGGCAGATGAGTGAAGCGGTAACGCAACTGCGCCGCGCGTTTGACCTGCGGCCAGAAGCGGAAGTCGGTGCGCATCTGGGCGAAGTGTTATGGGCCAACGGTCAGCGAGATGAAGCACAAAAAATCTGGTCGAAGTTTCTCAAGGACAACCCGCTAAATGACACGCTGCAAGGCACCCTGAAGCGCTTGTCCCCAGCGCTGTTGCCGGCTGCGGCATCCGCAGGTAAATGATTGTTTTTAAATGGTTTTTTGTTGCCGCATTAGTAGCGCTTAGCGGCTGTGCCAGCGTACAGCCCGTGCCGGAAAAAGCCGGGCGCGCCGCACCATTTGACGTAGTGGGCCGCGTGCTGGTGCATGTGGATGGACGCGCGGTCAGCGCCAATGTGCGCTGGATGCACGCCGCAGATGCCGACGAAATTTTTTTGTTGACGCCCACCGGTCAGGCGCTAGCGCAATTGCGCGAAGACGCCACTGGCGCAACGCTTACCAGCGCAGACAAAAAACAAATCAGCGGCGCACGCGCAGAATCATTGAGCAAGCAAGCGTTGGGTTGGGAGCTGCCGCTCGCGCGTTTGCAACATTGGGTGCGTGGCACGCCGATGCCTAATTACGCGGTTGAAATTAACGAGCGGGATGCGGCGGGCAAAATAAAGCGCCTGACACAGGATGGCTGGATTGTGAGCTACGAATATTACGCGCCGACAGAAAACGATGGCCTTCCACGCCGCATGGAAATCTCCGGCGAGAAACAATCGATACGGCTGGTGATTGACACCTGGCGTAAAGAAGCGCCTTGAGAAAGGCGGGACGTTACCGTGGATTTTTCAGCGTCTTCAGTGTCTTACCCGGCCCCCGCCAAGCTCAACCTGATGTTGCGCGTGACAGGCCGCCGCGCTGACGGCTACCATCTGCTGCAAACGATTTTTCGCTTTATTGATTACAGCGACACGCTGCGTTTTCACGTGCGTAACGATGGCGTGGTCGCGCGCGCGAACGATATTCCCGGCGTGCCGCCTGACACTGATTTATGCGTGCGTGCCGCGCGTCTGCTGCAACAAGTGAGCGGTACCTCGCTGGGCGCTGACATCCACCTTGAAAAACGCCTGCCGATGGGTGGCGGGCTGGGCGGTGGCAGTTCGGATGCGGCAACTACCTTGCTGGTCTTGAATACGCTGTGGAAAACCGCGCTCTCGCGACAGCAACTCATTGATTTATCAGTAAAATTAGGTGCTGATGTGCCTGTATTTGTGTTTGGCCGGAACGCGCTGGCGGAGGGCATAGGTGAGGAGCTTCAGCCGCTGGATTTGCCGCCCGCCTGGTATGTGGTGTTATGCCCGCCAGTAATGGTGCCCACAGCAGCGATTTTCAGCCACCCGGAATTGAAAAGAGACTCCAAAAAGGTTATACTTCAAGGCTTTTCTGGGGCTAGGGATGGCGGTAGCGGGGTTATTAGCGAACTACAAAATGATCTGCAGCCCTTGGTAGTAAAGCGTTACCCGGAAGTCGCTCGGCATTTGGCCTGGTTATCGGGGTTTGGCCCGGCATTGATGACGGGTTCAGGCGCGTGTGTTTTCGCGCCGTTTGACAGTGAGCAAGCCGCGCAGCAGATATTCGCGCAACGGCCTGCGGATATGCAGGGTTTTGTTGCAAAAGGCTTGTCGCAGCACCCGTTGTATGAGCCAACGTAGTTTTGTAAGATTTTGTTTTAATTGAGTTATTTGGGGAGTCGCCAAGTGGTAAGGCACCGGATTTTGATTCCGGCATTCGTAGGTTCGATCCCTACCTCCCCAGCCACCTTTTCGTTGTACTGCCAAGATTCTCCGCGCTCCATTCGCCGTGAAATAAACCATAGGGGGTTACGCCGTAATGCTTGATCGTCTGATGGTATTTACCGGAAACGCGATTCCGAAGCTGGCGGCGGATGTCGCTGAGCATTTGCACGTGACGCTGGGCCGCGCCAAAGTCGGGCGTTTTTCCGATGGCGAAGTCGCCATCGAAATTCTCGAAAACGTGCGCGGGCGCGATGTGTTCGTGCTGCAATCGATTTGCCAGCCCACCAATGACAATTTGATGGAACTGCTGGTGATGGTGGATGGCTTAAAGCGCGCTTCCGCCGGGCGTATTACCGCAGCAATCCCCTATATGGGTTATGCGCGGCAGGATCGTCGGCCGAGTTCTGCACGGGTGCCGATTACGGCAAAGGTGGTGGCGAATATGCTGACCACGGTGGGCGTGAATCGTGTGCTGACGATGGATTTGCATAGCGAGCAGATACAGGGCTTTTTTGATATTCCGGTGGATAACATTTATTCCGGCCCGATTTTGCTGGGCGATATCTGGAAGAAGAATTTCACCGGCCTGGTGGTGGTGTCACCGGACGTGGGCGGTGTGGTGCGCGCGCGTGCACTGGCGAAACGTCTGGAAGCGGATCTCGCAATTATCGACAAACGCCGTCCGCGGCCGAATGTCGCTACCGTGATGAACATCATCGGTGAAATCGAAGGCCGCACCTGCGTGCTGATCGACGACATGGTGGATACCGCCAACACGCTGTGCGAGGCAGCTTCGGCGCTTAAAAAACGCGGTGCGGCCAAAGTGCTGGCGTATTGCACGCACCCGGTGTTGTCGGGCAAAGCCATCGAACGAATAGCGCAATCTGAACTGGATGAACTGGTGGTCACCGACACCATTCCGCTGCGTGAAGACGCCAAAGCGTGCAGTCGTATACGGGTGTTGTCGATAGCCGGTTTGTTTGCTGAAACCGTGCGCCGTATCAGCGCCGAAGATTCGGTCAGTTCGTTGTTTGTTGAGTGATCACAGAATAAACGTTGTTGTTATAACCTGTTGATTTAACAGGTATTTTAATCAGGAGCGATCTGGTCGCGGACGTTCCGAATTTCAGGAGAATGACATGAAGATTGCTGTAACAGCCTACCCGCGTACGATACAGGGCACGAGTGCGAGCCGCCGCCTGCGTACCAGCGGGCGCGTCCCCGGCATCATTTACGGGGCCGACAAAGCAGTGCAAATGATTGAGCTCGATCAAGCCGCGGTATTGCGTCATCTCAAGATGGAAGCGTTTCACGCGTCAGTACTCGATGTGACAGTGGATGGCGTCACGTCGCCTGCGTTGCTGCGCGATTTTCAGGTGCACCCGTTCAAACCGATCGCCCTGCACGTTGATTTTCAGCGGGTCGACAAAAACAAGAAAATTCACATGAAAGTGCCGCTGCACTTTATCAACGCCGATATTTGCGTGGGCGTAAAAGCCGGCGGCGGCGTGGTGCAGCACATCATCAATGATCTCGAAATTCTGTGTCTGCCGGATGATCTGCCGGAATTTATCGAAGTCGATGTCACCAACCTGCAAGTTGCGCACTCCATGCACGTCAACGACATCACGTTCCCTAAAGGCGTGGAGCCGATTCCCCGCTGGAAAAAAGAGAACCCCGGCGTAGTCACCGTGCAGCTGCCGAAAGAAGCACCGGCAGAAGAAACC
Source organism: Betaproteobacteria bacterium (assembly GCA_947486575.1). Taxonomy (GTDB): domain Bacteria; phylum Pseudomonadota; class Gammaproteobacteria; order Burkholderiales; family SG8-41; genus UBA5216. The sequence continues at coordinate 12,907 of CANKUB010000014.1, forward strand.
GATGTTCCATCCAAGGCTACCGAGATCACCGGGCAGAAGCCGGAGGATGCGGCTGCCGGTGGCGGCAGCACCAAAGACGGCGTCAAGAAAGAAGCTCCCAAGAAGGAACCTGCTGCCAAGAAAGAGGGCGGCAAGTAACGCTTGCGGCTATTCAAAAAGGCCCGCCTATCCTGTCGATAGTGCGGGCTTTTTTTATCACGCAACAACATTGGTCAGCGGCTCATGAAACTGATCGTAGGCCTGGGCAATCCTGGCGCCAAATACGAAGCAACGCGTCACAACGCCGGATTCTGGTGGCTGGACAGGATTGCCAGTCAGCAGCGCGCTACGTTCAAACGCGAGTCACGGTTTCAGGGTGCCGTGGCGAAAATATCCGGTGGCGGCGATCTGTGGTTGCTAAAACCGGAAACCTTTATGAATCTGTCGGGCCAAGCGGTGGCCGCCGTCGCGAACTACTACAAGATAACACCCAGGGAAATATTGGTTGCGCACGACGAACTGGATCTGCCTGCAGGTGGCGCCAAACTCAAATTTGGCGGTGGCTTGTCGGGCCACAACGGGTTAAAGAGCATCACCCAGAGTTTAGGCACGCAGGATTTCTGGCGGCTGCGCATAGGCATCGGTCACCCGCGCGATACCGCTGCACCGGAGCGCGAAGTGGTTGATTACGTGCTGCACGCGCCGCGCGCCGAAGAGCAGGATGAAATTGATAAAACGCTGACACGTGCGCTGGATTTGTGGCCGCAAATCGTCGTCGGCGCTATGGAAGCGGCCATGTTGAAATTACACACTAAAATTTAGTTTCACGGAAAAATCATGTCACTCAAATGCGGCATTGTTGGATTACCCAACGTCGGCAAATCCACACTCTTTAACGCGTTGACCAAAGCGGGCATTGCAGCGGAAAACTATCCGTTTTGCACCATCGAGCCTAACGTTGGCATCGTTGAAGTGCCTGATCCGCGCCTCGCGCAATTGGCGGATCTCGCCAAGCCGCAGAAATTACTACCTGCAATAGTTGAGTTTGTCGATATTGCCGGGTTGGTGGCGGGCGCATCCAAAGGCGAGGGCCTGGGCAATCAATTTCTGGCGAATATCCGCGAAACGGATGCCATCGCCCATGTGGTGCGCTGCTTTGAAGATGAAAACGTGGTGCATGTGTCGGGCAAAATTGATCCGATATCCGACATCGAAACCATCAACACCGAGCTGGCGCTGGCTGATCTTGCCGCCGTAGAAAAACATATTTCCAAATACGCCAAAGTGGCCAAAGCCGGTGGCGACAAAGAGGCGCAGCGCATGGTCGCTGTGCTCGAAAAATGCCAGAAAGTGCTGAACGAGGCGAAGCCCGTCAGGTCGCTCGATTTGTATGAAGAAGAAAAAGTGATCTTGAAACCGTTGTGCCTGATCACGGCCAAGCCCGCCATGTTCGTCGCCAACGTCAAAGAAGGCGGATTTGAAAACAACCCGCATCTCGACGCCGTGCGCCGCTACGCCGAAACCGAACACGCGCCGGTAGTGGCTGTGTGTGCGGCCATCGAAGCCGAGATTGCCGATATGAGCGACGAAGACAAATCCGTTTTTCTGGCCGATATTGGCATGACCGAACCGGGTCTGGACCGTGTCATTAACGCAGGCTACGCCCTGATGGGACTGCAAACTTACTTCACCGCCGGCCCCAAAGAAGTGCGCGCCTGGACCATACACAAGGGAGACACCGCGCCCAAAGCCGCTGGCGTGATTCACACCGACTTTGAAAAGGGTTTCATCCGTGCAGAGGTGATAGCGTTTAATGATTACATAACGGGCAAGGGCGAACACGGCGCCAAAGAAGCGGGCAAGATGCGGCTGGAGGGCAAGGAATACATTGTTAAGGATGGCGATGTAATGCACTTCAGGTTCAACGTCTAACCGCAAGCCGGCCAGTCAGAAGTAATTTTGGCTATACTGCGCGATCGATGGAATCTGTAGAAGGGCTTTTAAAAATGTTTTGTAAAAACAATGGCTTAAGAATATTTGTGCGCTTGCTGTGCGTGTTGGCTGCGATAGCGCTGGTGGCAGGCTGCGCGTCAAATCCCAAGAGTCCGCTGGATACCGAGGCCTTGGGCAGCGCCATTTCGATCGATGATGTGAGCTATGTGCGAGCGCGGGTGGAGGCCAAAACCATCACCGTAAATCAGCTGGCGTCGGGGATTGGTTACGCTGCGGCGCCGATGATTACGGTAGCGGCGCGCAACGCGTCGCTCGGTGTGCTGCGTTATCTGATCGCACAAAAGGCTGATTTGAATGCACGCACGCCGGATCGCGATACTGCGCTGATGCTGGCTGCACTATTCCGTGATGAAGACCGCGAGCGCAACAGCAGTTCCACCATGCGCTACGATCAGGCGGTGCGCCTGTTGGTGGAGGCGGGTGCCAATATCGAGCACGAAGAACTCAATGCCTACACGCCGCTGGCCTACGCGGCGTATGCGGGCCGTGACAGCACTGCGGATTACCTGTTGAGCAAGGGGGCGAAGCCGAATGCCAGCGCTTTGGGTCAGGTGGCTTATATCAACACGCCGCTGATGATGGCGGCCATGCAAGGGCATCGCAATACGGCGCTGCAATTGCTGCGCGCTGGCGCCAACGCCAGCGTGCGCGTACAAAACGGCATGACCGCCATGGAGTTCGCAAAAAAGAATCGGCACACTCATCTGGAGCAGATTCTGCGCTGCGCAGAATCGCTCCGGCCCGGCGAAACTTTTCGTAGCCGCTGCGAATAAACTTTCTGTCGCGCAGCGCGGCCTACTTCAAACCGGAGAAATTCGTCGGGTCCATAAAGACGGATTGAACTTTGGCGACAATGGGGCCGTTAACTTCGGACGCCGTGCGTGCCGTGATCCAATCCGCATCCTTGCGAAAGGCATCCCAGCTTTTTGTGGCGGCATCGCGGTTGGCGTGCGATACGATATAGATCAACGTGTTCGGCTGCTCGCGCGGCACCCAATAGCCGATGTTGGTTATGCCGTGTTTTTCAAATAACTTTGTCGTGTGATTGCGAAAACGCGCCACCACGTCGTCGAGTTTGCCTTCGTGCGACGTGTAAGTGCGCAGTTCAAAGATGCGCGTGCTTTGCGCTTGTGCGTCCGGCACGACGCCAAGGCTGCCGCCGAACAGGCCTGCGGTAAGCAGCGCAACAGACGCCATGGATGATGGCCAATTTTTCATGATGATTCTCCCTGTAAAGATTGAATAGCACTGAGTTTATGATGCGACGACAGCATACTACGTCGCACGCAGTGCGTTGCTTAAATTGCGTAGCGACGCGCTTGTCGGCAGTTGCGCAACTGCCTTTGCGATGGCTGCGCTATCCACTTTCAACGGTGCCAGCGCCGCCAGTCGCGTGAATTTAGCGGCGAGTTCCGCGTCTGAACAAGGGTCAGCTGGCGTGCCATGTGGGTCCAGTGTCAGCGCCTCTTTAACCTCGCCATTGGTCAGATGCAATTGCACACGCGAGCCAAATCGCTGCGGATAAACCGCTTCGCACTCATCATCCACGCGGGTTTCCACGCGCGCGGCCAGATTTAGCAACGCGGTGTTGGTGTAACCCGCTGCCTCAAACGCGCGTGGATCACTGGCGTCTCGGGTGAGCGCCAGCGCGGTGCAATAAGGGATGCTGTATTGCGCGTCCATGGTGTCACCCGGCTTGGGGTTGCTGTTGCCCTTGACCGCAAAGGCGCTGGTGCCGACGACAACCTTTCTGATTTGATCGGGCGCGTACGGTTTGCCTTGATTGTTCTCGCTGCGCATGGCCCCCAGCAGTTGCACCACGCCCTGTATCCAGCCGCAAATCGGATAGACCTTGAACCATACGTCGTTAATGGCCCAGCTTGCGCCCAGCCCTTGTGTGAGACGCTCCGCGTTCATTGATGGGCTGCTGAATACATCCAGCAAGCCGTAACGCCCATCAATGGCACCTGATGGCCCGGTGAAGCCGTCTCGCGCAAGCAATGCAGCGCGCACGCCGGATGACGCTGCCCAGCCCGCGTGCATGCGCTTGACCATGCCGCCACCACCTCCGCTACCAGGGGCGGCGTAGGCTTTGACCCCGGATGCCATCGACGCCGCAATGCCGGCGGCGCAAGTGATTTGCGCTGCACTTAACTTCAGCACACAGCCAACCGCTATCGCCGATGCCACAGGCCCCACCACGCTGGTCTTGTGAAATCCCTGATGCGAAGCGGCCATGCCCATCGCCAGACTAATGCGGGCGGTGACTTCGTATCCGATGATGATCGCGCGCAGCAGTTCTTCGCCGGTAATTTCATGGCCTTCCGCGGCCGCCAGCAAAGCGGGCACGGTCACCGTGCCGGGATGAATCACCGCCGCTGACAATAAATCATCAAGCTCAAAGCCATGTATCGCTGTGCCGTTGCACAGCGCAGCAGCGGGTGCAGCCAGCGGCGCTGCATAACCGAACACGGTAGATGCGCCCTGCGATTTTTCAGCGAACATCTGTGCCGACATGATCTGCGACCACGGCTGGCCCGCACCAAACAGGCCGCAGCCTATGGCATCGAGCAGGCAGCGGCGGGCGTTGTCGAACGCCACCTTGGGGATGGCATGCGCGGGCAGCGCGGCGACGAATTCAATCAGCTTCGCGGCATGACCGCCAGTGGGCGAGGATTCAATTTCCATCATAAAAACAATAAGTTATAATTAATCTCCGGCCAACTCACGCAGCCGCGTATAAACCTTGTTGTCCAGCGAAATGCCCCCCTTTTCGAGATTCGCCCGACGCTTTTGCTGACTGCTATCGCCCGGCACGCGCACAGCGCTCGCGCCCGCCTGTGCGCGGTTAGCGGTAACGATTTGCCGGAACGCCGACACCCGCGCAGGAAATTGATCGCTCGGCATGAACAGCCGGGGATCGATTACCATAAAAAACAAACCGTAATTGCTGATATCGTCGATCACCAGCTCGCTGCCCGCGAGTATGCCGAGCAACTGCACCGCCAGCGCCAGTCCGCTGCCGCGCGCGCCGCCCCACGGCAAAATCGCGCCGTCCAGCGCTTCCTGTGGCGTGGTGGTCGGTTGTCCCGACGGATTGACCGCCACACCGTCGGGCAACGCAACGCCTTTGGCGCCCGCCAGTACCACATCGCCCCACGTGGTTTGCGACGTGCCAATGTCGATGACAATCGGGTCATCTTCACTCGGGAACGCGATCGCAAACGGGTTAGTACCCATCAGACGGTCAACCCCACCATGCGGTGCCACGCGCGCGGTGCCATTGGTAGTGTGCATGGCGATAAAACCCTGCCGCGCAGCGCGCTCCACGTAATACGCGAGCCGCCCGCTGAACCAGGTGTTGTTCGCGCACACCACGGCTACGCCGTTCTTGCGTGCGATTTCAATCGCCTTGTCGATGGCGTGTATCGACACCACGTAAGCGACATTGTCACCGCCATCCAGCAGTGCCGAACAATGATTTTCGCGAATCACCCGCGTGGCTTTAGCTGGCGGGCGGTCGCGCAAGGCTTCCGCTAGCGCGATCACGCGCGGCAGGCTGGAAAATTCGTGGCCGCACAGTGCGGCCTCAACCAGATGATCGGCGGTAATGCGTGCATTCTCCGCGGACATGCCTGCGCGGGTGAGTGCGCGCAGGGCGAGGTCAGTGGCTTCGGTCAGGGTGAGTTGCATAGCAGTCCGGGGCAAGAAAGTACGCTCAAGTCTACCGGCTACCCGTTGCGAGCGCGAGCGCGGTTATTTCGTTTTGCGGTAGAGTCTGCCTATGGTCGCAATTCGATTCTTCCTACTGATACTTGCGCTGGGACTGAGCACCTGTGCCTCGCACATGCCGGAGCGCGGCCCGGTCACCGTGATGCTCGCTGCGATCAATGATTTTCATGGCAATCTGGAATTGCCCGCCGGTGGGTTGCCCGAAGTCAACACCACCACCCAAGCCCTCATGCGCACGCCTGCAGGCGGCGTGGCGCGGCTGGCTACTGTGCTAGAAGGTTTGCGCACGCAGCACCCGCACTTTGCCTTTGTGTCGGCGGGGGATCTGGTCGGTGCCTCGCCGCTCACCTCCGGCTATTTCGATGACGAACCGACGATAGCGGCGATGAACAGCCTCAAGCTCGATTTGAACGGCGTTGGCAATCACGAATTTGATCGCGGCCGTGCCGAACTGCTGCGCCTGCAATCGGGCGGTTGCCCCGACGGTGGCTGCAAATCAGGGCAAGCGTTTGGCGGGGCGAAGTTTCCGTTTCTCGCAGCGAATGTGATGGTGCGCGACTCCGGCAAGACGCTGTTCCCGCCCTATGCGATTCACGCCTTCGACGGCATCAGGGTCGCGTTTATCGGCGTCACCCTAAAAGGCACGCCCGATATTCTGTCGCCCAAGGCGGTAGCCGGACTGGACTTCCACGATGAAGCGGACACCGTGAACCGCCTTGTGCCGGAACTGAAGCAGGCGGGCGCCGAAGCGATTGTGGTGCTGATTCACCAGGGCGGGTTTCAGCGCGGCGGCCCCAATGATTGCAACGAATTCCGCGGACCCATTATCGACATTGTGCGCCGCTTTGATCGCGCGGTGGATGTGGTCATCAGCGGGCATACCCATCAGGCGTACATTTGTCGCATCGAGGGGCGCTTGGTTACCAGCGCGGGTTCCTTTGGTCGCGCGGTAACCGCTATCAAACTCACGCTCGACCGCGCCACGCGGGACGTGGTGTCAACCAGCGCCACAAACTACGTGCTGCGTACCGATGTGCCCGAAAGCCCCGTGCTCGCGGCACTGGCTATGCGGCAGGCGCAGTTGCTGAGAAAGCTCGATCGCCCGGTGGGCCGCATCGCGCAGGCCATCGTGAACATACAAAACGCCGACGGAGAATCGCCCCTAGGCCAACTTATCGCCGATGCGCAACTTGAAGCCACCCTGGACGTCGGTGCCGAAGTGGCGTTTATGAACCCTGGCGGCATCCGCGTGCCGATTGATTTCAATGGGGATGGCGCGGTGACTTACTCGGCGCTTTACGCCGTGCAGCCCTTCGGCAACCACCTGGTCACCATGACCCTCAGCGGCAAAGAGGTATTGCAACTGCTGGAGCAGCAATGGAGCATCAACGGCCTGCGCCGCCTGCAAATTTCAAAAGGTTCCGGCTTTGCTTGGAACCCCGATCAGCCCGAGGGCGCGCGCATCCCGCGTGACAGTGTGGTAATCAACGGCCAGCCGCTGCAACTGGACCGCGACTATCGCATCACGGTCAATAACTATCTGGCTGATGGCGGTGACAACCTGCCGATTCTGCGCGAGGGCCGCAGCCGAGTGGCGGGCGTGCTGAATCTGGATGCGCTGGTGGCGTATTTTGGGCGGCAATCGCCCATGGTCGTGGGCAGAGAACGCAGGGTACGGCGAATCGATCCCTGAGAATTATCGATGCATAGGGTACAACTGGGGACACACACTGGAAAAGCTTATTTGTGCCCTGGCAGCCTTCACACCCCATGCTTTTCGCTGCGTAACCACAACCCAAACGCAACAAACGTAAGCGCGGCTGTTAAGGCGAAATACGCCCGCAAACCAAACAACGGCCCAACCAGGCCCGCGGTGAAGGGCGCAATACCCATGGCAATAAACTGAAACGACGCGGCATAAGAAATCGCACGTGCATCCATGCCCTTTGGCGCATGGCTGCGAAGCAGGCGCACGATGGCGGGCAGCATTAGTGATGCCGACAGACCGAAGGCAATACGCGTCAGCACCAGTTGCAGCGGTGTTTGCAGGAACAGCAAGGGTAATTGCGTCAGTCCTGCTGCAGCGGTGGCGAATAACAGTACCCGCCGTGGATCGTAGCGGTCGAGCACGCGCCCCCACACGGTCAGTGCAATGGCGCTGGATAGCGCATAACCGATAGCCACTGCGCCGACCCAGAAGGCATGTGCTCCTGCTTCTGCTGACACGCCGCCATTGAGGTTCATCACAAACACGCTGAGTATGGTGGTGTTGCCTGCCGCCAGCACCGCGAACACGAAGCCCAGAAAATACAGCAGGCCAATGCGCGGCACGGCTACGAGTTCGCGCAGACTGCCGATCCATTGCGGGCGCCAGCGTCCGGGCGTGAGCTGCTTGGTTTCGCGCACAAAGGCGATCACCAGCAAAGCAGCGCTGAACAGCACCCCGCCACTGACCCAGAACAGCCAGTGTGGTTTGTCGACCACCGCCACCAGCATCGTGCCTATAGCGGGGCCAGTGGTCTGCCCCATCAGGTTTGCCGCCTGCAGTCGCGACAGCGCTCGGCCGATGCGATCCGGCGGTGTGTTGGCCACGATCAGCGCCTGTGCGGACATGGTGCCGCCATTGAAAAAGCCCACCAGTGAAAACAGGCAGGCGAACCACATCGGTGTGGTGGCAAACGGGATCATCGACATGAAAAAGCCCATGCCGATCATGGCGCGCAGCACCATGATTTTGCGGCCGAAGTAGTCGGCGATACTGCCCCAGATCGGCCCGCACAAAAAGCTGATGATGTAGAACACCAGCATCATGTAGCCCATCCAGGTTTCCAGGTTGTCATGTACGCCGAGGTTGCGCACCATCAGCGGCAGAAACGGAAACGAAATGGCGAACCCCATGGAGTTCATCAGTGTCGCCACCGGTAGGGTTTGCAGGTTGCGACGCCAGTAGGGGAAGTTTGCGGCTTCGTCTGTGGCAGGTTGGATTACTGGTGTCGGCATTCGATGTTGCAGTGTACCCGCCTGTTGGTTGCCGTTACGTCGTCGACAAATTCAGCCGGCGCACCTCGTATTGGGTTGGGGGAGCTGCCTGTCGACAAACACAGAATGGATTCCGGCTTTCGCCGGAATGATAGGGTTGATTATGTGGGCCGCGTATCAGCGGCGGTCGCAGCGGCTGGTGTAATTATTTATTTTGCAATTCGCGCTGCATCATGCCGCTTTGATTGGCGCTGCACTACCGTGCCCGATTCGCCGCAATATGCTCTGCCGCCTGGAAACCCGTTGTCGATGATTTGCTGAGTCCGCCGACGTAACCCACGGCGTCGCCACCTTCCAGTCCGCCGGTGGCGCAGCCGGCGGCATACAGGCCGGTGATCGGATTGTCGTTGCCATCCAGCACGCGGCAGTCGCCGTCTACGGCAATGCCGCCCATAGTGTAGGTGATACCGGCGACCAGCCTTGCGGCGTAGAAGGGCGCCGTGCGAATCGGCCACGCCTTGTGATCTCGGGTGCTGCGCGCGGGTGCTAGCTGCGTTGTGGTTCCCGCGTCGATAGCGGTGTTGTATTGCCCGATGGTTTGCTCCAGCACGCCCGCAGGCAGCGCGAGTTTTTGCGCGAGCGCGCAGATGGTGTCGGCTTTGTGTACCGTGCCGCCGTTGGTGATGATCAACGGATTGGCGGGCGTGATGAAGGCCTTGCCTGGTCCTTCCCAGATGGGCTGGTCGTAAATCACGATGGTGGAAAGCGGATCTGCCATGCCCGCGATATGGTTGGCGAGGTAGACGCCGCCCAAGCCCTCGTCAACGAAGCGCTTGCCGCTGGAGTCGATCATTACGCCGGCGACGCACAAATCATCCATGACCGGGAACGGCCACAGGTCGTCGTTAGTCAGCGCGTCCTGTATCAGAGGATGGCCGTAAAAGTTTTTCATGCCGACCAGCTTGGCCCCGACGGCACGCGCCATGGTGAGACCATCGCCCATCGCGGTTTGCGCATTGCGTTGGCGGATTTTGGCTGGCTCGCGCGTGACGAATTCCCTGAGCAGTTCGGGATTGGCCTGAAAGCCGCCGTCGCTGATCACCACGTTGCGCGCGTCGAGCAAAACTTTGCTTCCCTGCTGTTCGGCCTCGATGCCGATGCATTGATTGCCCGCCATGCGCAGGCTCAGCGCGCGCGTGCCCAGCAGCACCGTCGCGCCGGCCTTTTTTAGTTCTGCGTGCAGCGTGCGTAGCATCACGTCGCCGCCGCGCCCATGCCAGTAGTCGCGGCCCTTCTGGGCGATGGGCGGCGCCAGCGTGGTCTGGCGGTGTGGCGCATCACCCACCTTGATAAAGCGCAGGCCTTTCGAGCGCAGCCACTGTGCCGTGCTGCCCGCGTTGTTCGCCATCACGTCCAGAAAGCTTTGGCGCGAAAAGCCCTGCGTTTTGCCCTTCATTGCGTTCATCAATACTTCCGGCGACTCATGCACGTCGCGGTACGACACATGGAACGCGCCGCCACAGATGCGTGAATTGCAGAGGTAACGGTCAGTTTCGCCTTTTTCGAGTATGGCGACTTTTACGCCTTTTTCAGCAAGGCGCAAACCGCAGGTGAGGCCGGCAAGTCCGCCGCCGATGATGAGGGTTTCGTAGGATGTTGCTGCGTTCATGTGGGTTCTTTGTGATTCTTTTGGAGGAGAAATCTATTGAAGCACGCGGCGTTCCAGCGTGTCCAGACACTGACCATATGTTGACTATACGCGGGTGCGGTCAGTCTGCTTTCAAACCGGTTTCCTTGATCAAACGTGTCCATTTGGCGTAGTCGCGCTTGATCACTTCACCCAGTTCTGCGGGTGTGCTGCCGACGATATCCATGCCACCAGCGGTCAGGCGATCCTTCAGTTCACTATCAGTTACCGTTTTAACCAGATCGGCGTGCAGACGGTCGATCAGAGGTTTCGGCAAGCCGGTGGGTGCAAATACCGAAAACCATTCACCGGCTTCATAGCCGGGGGCGACAGTTTCGGCCAATGTTGGCAAATCGGGGGAATCTGCCCGTCGCTTCAGGCTGGTGATACCCACCGCGCGCACACGGCCCGATTTCACGTGCGGTGCGGCGGAAAGTGTGCCGGCGAACATCATCTGAATTTGTCCGGCAATCAAATCAGTGATGGCAGGGCCGGTACCCTTGTACGGCACGTGTACCATGCTGATGCCTGTCTGCATGCGGAAAAGTTCTGCCGCCAGATGAATGGCGCTGCCGGAACCGGCTGAACCGTAAGACATGGAGCCCGGCTTGGCTTTGGCCAGCGCGACCCATTCCTGCATGGTTTTTGCGGGCACACCGGGATACACCACCACGCGATACGGCGAACGTGCGATCAGCATGATCGGTGTGAAATCCCTCACGGGGTCATAGGTCGCGCGGGGATTGATAGCCGGGTTGGTGACCAGCGCGCTGATGGCGATCATCAGCGTGTAGCCATCGGGTGCCGCGCGCGCGGCCAGTTCATGCGCGACATTGCCGCCGCCGCCACCACGATTGTCGATCACGATTTGTTGCTTGAGATGGCTGGCCAGCTTGATCGTGACCGAACGCGCAATGATGTCGGTTCCGCCGCCGGGTGGATAGGGCACCATTACGCGGATGGGGCGTGAAGGATAATCAGCGGCTGTTTGCGCATGTGCTAAACCGCTTGCAATGGTAATAAAAATACTTAATAAAAACAAATAGTTATACATCACTAACTAACCCCCTGCTGACGCTGAATATGTAGCGACTGCTCCACCTTCACGCTACGCCGCGGCATGGCGTGTGTTGCCGTGTTCAACCCGATAACGGTTCAATCTACCTTGATACCTCGCTTTTTGATCAGATCAGAAAACTTCGTGCGTTCGGCCGCGAGAAATTTCGCAAACTGTTCAGGCGCGCCACCGACCAGCGTGACGCCAAGCTCGGCCATCGCGGTTTTGTAATCAGCATCGTTAAGTGCTGTGTTGACTGCCCGATTCAGCGTGGCGACCGTGGGCTTGGGCACCGCCGTCAATACCAGTATGCCGTGCGAAATACCGGTTTCAAATCCGGGCGCGCCGGACTCATCCATCGTGGGCACATCGGGTATCGCTGCCAGTCGCGATTTAGCAGCGATACCCAGCGCTTTGACTCGGCCACCGCGCACATGGCTGATGGCGGTGATCGAGTTATCGAACAGTAACTGAATTTCATTGCTGATCAGCGCAACTACCGCAGGCGCTGCCCCGCGATACGGGATGTGTACCAGTTCGATCTTCGCCATATAGTTGAGCAGCTCGCCCGACAGATGCAGCGAAGTGCCTTGTCCACCAGAACCGTAATTGATGCCGCGTGGTTTGGTGCGGGCGAGTGCAATCAGATCGGAAACGCGTGTTGCGGGTAGTGAAAGATTGGCCAGCAGCACATGCGACGCTTGGCTGACCTGCACCACCGGCTGAAATTCGTTCGGGTTGAATGGCAATTTTTCATACAAAACTGGATTGACCGCGAACACCGGGTGCGAAGTAAAAAACAGCGTGTGCCCGTCGGGATTCCCGCCCGACACCGTAACCGCCGCCGCATTCCCTGCAGCACCACCGATGTTTTCCACAATGATGTTTTGTTTGAGTATTTTGCTGAGGCGCTCCGCCAGCCGTCGTGCGTTGAGATCAGCGCCGCCGCCCGCCGGCATGCCTGCGACCATGCGGATGGGGCGGTTGGGGAAATTGGGCGTGGGCTGTGCAATTGCCGTGGTGGAGATCAGCCCTGCCAGACATAAAAAAAAGTGTCGCATCGCTTACGTCACCGACTTTGGATCAGGATAAACATCTGCGCCATAAAATGCGCGCGTGCGTTCGAGGTAATCGCCAGTCGGCGGCGCATAGGTTAGCCGTTTGCTGGTGAAGCGTCCGGTGATTTTGCGCAGCTTCACCGCCATCTCACCCATTTTCACCAACTCTACTATGCCATTGACGATGGGCGCCCGCTCGAATTCGTAAGTCTTTGACTCTGCGAGAAACACGATGATATCGCCGCCCGCTGGAATGATCACTTCCGCACCTTTATCGAGTAATTTTTGTGCCGCCTTATTGAATTGCTCTATGATGCCCTTACGAAACGGCAGATCGACCATCGCGCGTTTCAATTCAATCGGCGAGGTTTCAATAGGCTCCAGCCCGGCACAGCGGTGCTCCAGCCGGTAACGCTGCACATTCTCTCGTACTCGCAAATCCCACTTGGGACTGATGGTCACCAGCCCAAACGATGCGCCCATCATGCAGGCCACATGCAGGCTGGTTTCGCACAACCCCAACACGGGAATGTTCACGCACTCGCGCGCTTCGCGTAGACCCGCGTCGCTGATGTTACCGACGAGAAACGCATCGTAGCCTTCGCGTTCGGCCTGCATCGCGTTGTACATTACTTCACGCATGTCGTGATGTTCGAGCAGCTTGTAATGCACGCCGATGCCCGCCGATTTCGCAACACCGCGCATGTCCACGGTGGTGCCAGGGTCCACCGCGTCGGCGATGGTGGCACGCAGCAGTTTGCCGTAAGGCGTGGATTCGGTTTGACGGGCGAGGCTTTGGTACCAGAGTTTCATGGGTGATCCTTGTTTCGAGCCGCACGCATCAGCCCGCGCACGCGGCCATCAGTTCTTTGGCGCTGGTGGTCTCAAGACGGGCAATCTGCTTTCGCAGTGCATCGGCCCGTACATCGCCTGCCAGCTTGCTGAATTTTGTATCCAGCTTCTCGCCCTGCGCCCGCAAATCGTTTTCAGGAACACTCGCATCATAGGCCGCTTCCAGCCGCTGGCCATCGGTGGTTTCCACCATGACTTCAGCTTTCAGCGTGTGCTGCGGCCAGGGACTCTGCATTAATTCAATTGTTACTTTGTCGCGCATCGCCACCAACGAATGGTCCGCACACGTGGCTTCGCTGTAGGTGGTGTCGAGGCCCGCTGTGTCCAGACCCAGCAAGGCGGCGGCAGCCATGAAGCGTAAACTGAATTTGGCTTCGAGGCCGGTACGCGGATTCTGGATGTTGCACATGGCGTCAGCGCTCTGCGCGACGCGTACTGTGACACGGCGAACCGTACTGGGCGTGAGGCCACCCGCACGCAACTTGCGGATGCTTTCAATGGCTGAATGGGTGCCGTAACAGGCCGCGTGATATTTAAACAAATTCTCGCGGACGAAATAGCGTTGCGGATCAGCCAGCGCGGCGTCGGGATTGTAGTCGGGGCTTAAGGTAGCGGCAAAACCGCCACGGCGCTCCAGCATGTCCGTACGGCTTTCCATGCCACGTGCAGCGAGCAGCGCGGCACGCAGGCCGTTTTGGCCCGCGACACCGGCGTGAAACGGTTTGCACTGCGTGCCGAACTGACTTTTCAGGCCCGAAGCTTGTGTGGCGGCAATGCCGAGCGCGCGTGCCGCAGCATCGACGTCGAGCCGCAGCAGGCGCGCGCAAGCGGCTGCAGCAGCAACGACCCCCACCGAACAGGTGTTGTGATAGCCACGCGCATAGTGGCCGGGCGCAACCAGTTGACCCACCCGTGCTGCGGTTTCGTAACCCGCAACGAAGGCTGCGATGATTTCTGATCCGCTGGCATTGCGCGATTCCGCCAGCGCCAGCACGGCGGGCAGCACTGCTGCGGTTGGATGACCGGTCATGCCCGTATTGACGTCATCGTAGTCGAGCACGTGGCCGGTGGCGCCGTTGATCATGGCCGCTTGCATTGGCGATACGCGTTCACGTTGGGCAATGAGCGTGCAGGCCGTGTTGCCGCCTTCGTCCTGCGCTGCGCCGATGAGGATGCGTATCAGCGGATCACTGGCACCGGCGAGCGCTACGCCCATCCAGTCGAGCACGCAGCGGCGCGCGGCTTCACGCACGTCGGCGGGCAGTTTAGCCGTGTCGCGCGACAAGGCCCATTCGGCGAGGGTAGCGGTAACGGCGGTGGTTTGCGTTTGCGGCCTGATCACGGCGGACATGATTTTCTCCATATAAATACCAATAAAAAAAATAGTTAGGATGGCTTCGTGGATTGCGGCTTGAGGCTGATAATCAGCACCCCGGCCAGCACCAACCCTGCGCCCAGCAGTTGAATCAGCGTAATTCTCTCACCCAAAAAGAGTTGGCCAAACACCATCGTCGACAGCGGCCCGACGCAGCCGATGAGGGCGGTCTGATTGGCGCCGAGGCGCTTCATGCTTTCGGCCATCAACCACAGCGGCATGACGGTGGAGAAGACTGCCATGATCAGCGCCAGCACGTAGACATCATGGGGAACCGCCAGATGCGATGGCCCGTGCAGCGCCATGAAATGTGCGATCACAAAAAACGATGCAGAAGTTGCGGCATAGGCGGTAAAGCGCGTTGATCCAATTTTCTGCACATACCGGCTGCCAGCGATCATGTAAATCGCCACGCTGATCGCGCTCGCAAACACCAGCGCCGCGCCCAGCAGCATCAGGTTCAGATGCTCACCGAGCTTGATTTCTTCGTTGAATACCAGCGCGATGCCACCGTAGGACAGCGCCAGTGAAATGATGTGTCTTTTGCGTATCGGTTGCTTGAGAAACAGGGCTGACATGATCACCACGACAGTCGGGAAAAGATAGAGAATCAGCCGCCCCATTCCCGCTGAGATGTATTGCAAACCGGCAAGATCGAGATAGCTGCCGACGTAGTAGCCGATGAAGCCGAGTGCAATGACGCCGAGCCAATCGCGAAAAGAAAGATGCGCCGCGCCGGCCCACCAAGCCATCGCCAGAAACAACGGCAGCGCAAATAACATACGCAACGCCAGCAGCGTCAGCACGTCGACGCCATGCAGGTACGCCAGTTTGACGATGATGGTTTTGGTGGAAAATGCGATGGAGCCGACGAGCGCACAGGCTACGCCGATGTAGGCACCCGTGTTGCGCTGCGCATCAGTGGACAGACTCACCTTGGGCTAACGCCGCTTGCCACCCAAAATACTGCCCAGCACACCCCGCAAAATCTCGCGCCCGACTTGCGAGCCAATGGCGCGAGCAGCGCTCTTGGCGGCTGACTGCACGAGGCCATCGTGTTGCCCGCCGCGTGGCCCTGTGCTGCCGACAAAAATATCCTTGATCGAGCCAAAAAATCCACCGCCGCTCTCTGCGGGCGCTGACTGCGTTGCTTCGCCTGCACTGGCCGGTGCGCCCGCAGCAGATGTGGTCGCGCTGCCCGCTACACGTCCGGTGAGTTTTTCGTATGCTGATTCGCGATCCACCGTTTTTTCATAGATACCGGCGACCAGCGAATCTTTCATGATGACGGCACGTTCTTCCGCTGTTATCAGGCCAAGGCGACTGCCGGGCGGGGCTACGAACGCACGCTCGACGATATTTGGCCGCCCTTTTTCATCGAGGAATGACACCAGCGCTTCGCCGACGCCCAACTCGGTGATGACTTTTTCGACATCGAGCGCAGGGTTTGCGCGCATGGTGGTCGCCGCTGATTTGACGGCTTTCTGGTCGCGCGGCGTAAACGCGCGCAGCGCGTGTTGCACGCGATTGCCCAGTTGACCGAGCACGGTGTCGGGCACATCCAGCGGGTTTTGTGTAACAAAATAAACACCTACGCCTTTGGAGCGCACCAGTCGCACCACCTGTTCGATTTTTTCCAGCAGTGCTTGGGGTGCATCGGTAAACAGCAGATGTGCCTCGTCGAAAAAGAACACCAGCTTGGGCTTCGCCACGTCACCAACTTCGGGCAATTGCTCGAACAGCTCCGACAGCATCCACAGCAAAAACGTTGCATAGAGCTTGGGTGATGTCATCAGCTTGTCGGCGGCAAGTACATTGATAATGCCGCGTCCCTTGGCATCGGTCTGAATTAAATCCATGATGTTGAGTGCGGGTTCGCCAAAGAACTGATCAGCGCCCTGACCTTCAAGTTCGAGAAGGCCACGCTGAATCGCACCAATGGAGGCCGCCGAGACGTTGCCGTACTGGGTCGTGAAATCCTTGGCGTTTTCGCCCACGTGCTGCAGCATCGCACGCAAGTCCTTCATATCGAGCAACAGTAGTTTGTTGTCGTCCGCTATCTTGAACACCAGCGACAGTACGCCTTGCTGCGTGTCGTTTAAATTCAACATGCGTGAGAGCAGCAGCGGCCCCATTTCGGATGCCGTGGTGCGTACCGGGTGGCCTTGCTTGCCGAAGGTATCCCACAGCACAACGGGGCAAGCCTCGTTTTTGAAGTCATCGAGTTTCAGTTGCTCAACGCGCTCTTTGATCTTGCCCTTAAGCTCGCCTGCCTGAGACAAGCCCGCCAGATCGCCCTTTACGTCCGCCATGAAAACCGGCACGCCGATGCGGCTTAATGACTCTGCCATGCGTTGCAGGGTGACGGTCTTGCCTGTGCCCGTAGCGCCCGCGATCAAGCCGTGGCGATTCGCCAAAGCGGGCAGCAGACACAGATCGCGTTCACCCTGAGTATCTTTGGCGATCAATAAAGGGTCGGGCATGGCGCTCTCCGTGATAAAATTTTGATCATTGTAGCCGGGAACACAACTGAAACGTAACTGGGGATTTTCATGGCAGGACATTCCAAATGGGCAAATATTCAGCACCGCAAAGGGCGGCAGGACGCCAAGCGCGGCAAGATTTTTACCCGGCTGATTAAAGAGATTACCGTGTCCGCGCGCATGGGTGGGGGTGACGCCGACAGCAATCCACGCCTGCGTCTGGCGATGGACAAGGCCTACGCCAACAATATGCCAAAAGATAACGTCGAGCGCGCGATCAAGCGCGGCACCGGCGACCTTGAGGGCGTGAATTACGAGGAAATTCGTTACGAAGGCTATGGCATTGGCGGCGCAGCGGTGATGGTGGATTGCATGACTGACAACCGCACGCGCACCGTGGCCGACGTGCGCTTTGCGTTTACCAAAAACGGCGGCAACATGGGCGCAGAGGGTTCCGTGGCGTTTTTGTTTACGCACTGCGGGCAAATGGTGTTCGCGCCCGGCACCAGTGAAGAAAAATTGATGGAAGCCGCCATTGATGCAGGGGCCGACGACGTGGTTACCAGCGACGACGGCAGCATCGAAGTGCTGACCCCGCCGCATGATTTTCACACCGTAAAAACGGGCATCGAAAAAGCGGGCTTCAAACCGGAAATCGCCGAAGTCATCATGAAACCGAATGCCGAAAGCGTGGTGACGGGCGACGACGCGGTCAAAATGCAGAAACTGATTGACGCACTCGAAGCGCTGGATGATGTGCAAGAGGTCTACACCAGCGCGGTGATAGACCTGCCCGCTTGATTGATACCATACGCATACTCGGCATAGACCCCGGTTTGCGAGCCACCGGCTTTGGCATACTCGAAAAATCCGGCAGCAAACTGACCTACATTACCAGCGGCTGCATCAAAACGGCAACCGGCGAATTACCGCCGCGACTTAAAACCATACTCGATGGTTTGGCCGAAGTGATCGGTGCCAACGCGCCAATGCAAGTCGCCATTGAAAAAGTCTTCGTCAACGTCAATCCCCAATCCACCCTGCTGCTGGGCCAGGCGCGCGGTGCAGCAATCTGTGCTGCGGTCATCCACAATCTCCCGGTTTCGGAATACACTGCGCTGCAGGTTAAACAGGCGGTCGTTGGCAACGGCCACGCCAAAAAGGAGCAGGTGCAGGAAATGGTGAAGCGGTTGTTACGTTTGGCGGGCGACCCCAGTTCCGATGCGGCTGATGCGCTGGCGTGTGCAATTTGCCATGCGCACGGCGGGCAGGGGTTGGGGCGGTTGGCTACGGCAGGGTATCGGGTTAAGCGGGGGAGACTTATTTGATCGGTCGCATAACAGGCAAACTTACCACTAAACAACCCCCGCAAATCGTGGTGGACGTGCAAGGCGTCGGCTACGAAATCGATGTGCCGATGAGCACGCTATATCAATTACCTGCCATCGGCGTAGATGTCACGTTGTTCACGCATCTCACGGTGCGCGAAGATGCGCATCTGTTGTTTGGTTTTGCCACCGAGCAAGAGCGCACGGTGTTCCGCCAATTGCTTAAAATTTCCGGCGTGGGTGCGCGCACAGCGTTGTCGGTGTTGTCGGGTTTGAGTGTTGTTGATTTGCATGCGGCGGTCAGCACACAGGATAGCGGTCGGCTGACCAAAGTACCCGGCATCGGTAAAAAGACCGCCGAACGTTTGCTGCTTGAACTCAAAGACAAACTCAACATCGCGGTGTCTGTCGCATATGCTGCGAGCGCGAACAATGCGTCATCGGATATCGTCAATGCGCTGCTTTCGCTCGGGTACAACGACAAAGAGGCCTCATGGGCAGTGAAACAACTGCCGGTGGACGCGAGCGTGAATGACGGGATTCGGCAGGCGTTGAAGTTGTTGTCCAAATCCAAATGACGGTAGAAACAGACCGTCTCATCGCCGCAGCCCCCGCCTCCGTGCAGGAGGAGGTGTTTGAGCGTGCCTTGCGCCCCAAGCAGCTTGACGAATACATCGGCCAGGAAAAAATTCGCGGCCAGTTGTCGATTTTTATCGAGGCGGCTCGTCGACGCAAAGAGCCGCTCGATCATGTGCTGTTGTTCGGGCCGCCGGGCTTGGGTAAAACCACGCTGGCGCACATTATCGCGCGTGAGATGGGGGTGAATATGCGGCATACGTCGGGGCCGGTGCTGGAACGTGCGGGTGATCTGGCTGCGATACTTACGAATCTTGAACCGAACGATGTGTTGTTTATTGACGAGATTCATCGCTTGTCGCCGGTGGTGGAAGAAATTCTGTATCCCGCGCTGGAGGATTACCAGATCGACATCATGATCGGCGAAGGTCCGGCGGCGCGTTCGGTCAAACTCGATCTGCCGCCCTTCACGCTGGTAGGAGCGACCACGCGCGCGGGCATGTTGACTAACCCGCTGCGTGATCGTTTTGGCATCGTGGCGCGGCTGGAGTTTTACAGTGTTGAGGAGTTGACGCGTATCGTCGCGCGCTCTGCCAAGCTGCTTGAAATTGAGACTGCCCCCGACGGCGCACGTGAAATCGCCAGTCGGTCACGCGGCACGCCGCGTATTTCAAACCGGCTGCTGCGCCGCGTGCGTGATTTTGCGCAAGTAAAAGCCGATGGCAACATCAGTCGCAACGTTGCTGATGCCGCGCTGAAAATGCTCGATGTGGATTCACTCGGCCTTGACGTGATGGATCGCAAATTGTTGCTGGCGGTGATTGAGCGCTTTGATGGCGGGCCGGTGGGCGTGGATAATCTTGCTGCGGCCATCGGCGAAGAGCGCGACACGATTGAAGATGTGCTTGAACCGTATCTGATTCAGCAAGGCTACCTGCAACGCACGCCGCGCGGACGCATGGCGACGGCGAGTGCGTTTCGCCATTTTGGTCTGGCGCAGCCCAAAAATGCGATGACACCCGATCTTTGGGATAGCGCTGATTCCAAGCCGTAGTGTGGCTGGCGAGTGATTAACCCCGATTGGCAGCGCGTCACGTTTATATTGATGCGGCAAATGCGCTATATTAAATAATTGTTTAAAAACATATAGTTACGGAGACGATTCGCGTGCTCCATAGCGAGCTCAAGGCTGGTACATGACGTTGCAAAGTGGTAATATTTCTTTGCGCAAATCTATCGGGAAAACGCAGCGCAATGAACGATGGGCTTGAACAGACTCAACGCAAACAACCGTTTACATGGCCGGTGCGCATTTACTACGAAGACACCGATAGCGCTGGCATCGTGTATTACGCCAACTACCTGTGCTACTTCGAGCGTGCGCGCACCGAATGGCTGCGTGCGCTCGGCTTTGAACAAACCGATATTGCCGCGCAACATGGCGTAGTATTTGTAGTGCGCTCAATCACCGTGGAATATCTTGCGCCCGCGCGATTTAACGATGCGCTTGAAATTTCTGTGGAACTTGGCGACGTGGGTGCGAGTCAGATAAAGCTGACGCAGCGTGTTACGCGCGGCACAGACAAGCTGGTGGAAGCGCAGGTGCGTCTCGCGTGCGTGAACATCGCTGCCATGAAGCCCGTTAGAATTCCCACGATAATCAAAGCAAAAATAAGCGAAATAACCACATGACTACTGGTGTAGCGCACGACATGTCGATATTGAGCCTCATCACCGGCGCCAGTGTGCTGGTGCAGGCGGTGATGCTGTTGCTGCTGCTGGCTTCAATGTTTTCGTGGTACTACATTTTTCTCAAATATTTTGCGCTGCGCCGCGCCACTGCGCTCGCCAATGAGTTTGAAAAACAATTCTGGAGCGGTGCTGATCTGAATGATCTGCATCAGCGCGCGATGAATTCACGCACCGATGCAGGCAGTATGGAGCGCATTTTCGAGGCGGGCTTTCGTGAATTCATGAAGTTGAGGAAGCAGCCCGGCATGGATGTACGCGCGGTAACAGACGGTACACGCCGTGCCATGCGCGCGACCTATCAGCGTGAAATGGATGAGCTTGAGGCGCATCTGTCATTTCTGGCATCCGTTGGTTCGGTCAGCCCGTATGTGGGTTTGTTTGGCACCGTGTGGGGCATCATGAATTCGTTTCGTGGCTTGTCGAATGTGGCGCAGGCCACGCTCGCGGCTGTCGCGCCGGGCATCGCCGAAGCGCTGGTGGCGACGGCGATGGGGTTGTTCGCGGCGATACCGGCGGTGCTGGCTTACAACGCCTTTGCGGGCGACGTGAATCGTCTGGCGATACGCTATGATTCGTTCATGGAGGAATTCTCCAATATCCTCCAGCGCCAGGCGAATTAGGATCGCGCGATGATTACCACCAACAAACGCAGCGGCCATCAGTTGATGAATCAGATCAACGTCGTGCCCTACATCGATGTGATGCTGGTGCTGCTGGTGATTTTTATGGTGACGGCGCCACTGGTCAATCCGGGCCAGATTGAATTGCCGCAAGTGGGCAAAACATCCGCGCCACCGGTGCAGCCGATGGAAGTGTCGATACGCAGTGATAAATCGTTGTGGCTGCGTGACCGTTCGCAAGGGTCAAACGAAGCAAAAGTCACGCGCGGCGATCTGGTGAAGGCGATCCGCGAAAAACAAAAAGCCAATCCGGAGCAGGCCGTGGTGATTGCCGCGGATAAAGACGTGCGCTACGAAGCCGTGCTCGACGTGATGGATACGTTGCAACAGAATCAAGTGAAGAAAGTCGGCTTGCTGGCCAAGCCGCGTGGCGGCTAGATAGCGCCATGGACGCTGCCATGACTTCTGCCCAGGGAATGCCGGCGCCGTCCGGTGACAAGACCAAAGCGCGCCTGTTGGCGATTGCAATGCACGTGGCGTTTATTGTGCTGCTGATATTTGGCGTGTCGTGGCAAAAAAAACCGGAAGCGCCGGTGATGGCAGATCTTTGGAGCAGTTTGCCGCCCATCGCACAACCGGTGCAACCCCGGCTGGATGTTCCCGCGCCACCCGAACCCACGCCAACGCCCAAGCCGGTTCCCAGAGTGACACCGCCGCCGGCGCCAAAGGCAGAACCAGTGCCTGCGCCAAAGCCGGACATCGCGCTGCGCGATAAGGAAAAGAAGAAGAAGGCCGAGCCCAAGGTGGAGCCCAAGCCCGAGCCGAAGCCAGAACCGAAGCCGCGCGAAGATGATACCGGCAGGCGCGAACGCGAGCGAAAAATTATCGAGGCTGAAAAGGAAGCCGATGCCAAAGCCGCAGCAGAAAAAGCGCTAGCAGCAGAGCGCGCAGCGAAGGCCGCCACCGCTGCGCGTGAAAACCAGAAATACATCAGCGGGATTCGCGGCAAGGTGTACGCCAGAGTGGCGCTGCCAGCGGATATTCAGGGAAATCCGGAGGCTGAGTTTGTGGTGTCGCTGCTGCCCGGCGGTGAATTGCTGGGCGTTACGCTGCGCAAGAGCAGCGGCAATCCGGCATACGATGCGGCCGTCGAACGTGCCATACGTCAGGCACAGCCTTTTGACGTGCCGAGTGGCGAGCAATTTCAACAGTATTTCAGGCAGTTTCCCATGGTATTCCGGCCGCGCTGACCGTGAGAACTTGCGCATCATTGGAACCTGAGAAAATCCGCAGGGTCACAACCGTATCCGAGTTGAGTCGTTAAAATGAAAATAATAATTAACCTTTTGTTTTTATTGCATTTTTTTTCTGTATCTGGCGCGTACGCGCAAATACGCATCGAAGTGATCGGCGGTGGCGCCACGCAAAATCCGCCGCCGTTGTCGGCGTCTGACTACCCGTGTAACTATGCTGCGGCGGGCAGCGTCAAGCAGCATCAGGTGGTGATTGCGCCTTTTCGTGATGAGGCGGGCGCGAAACAATCGCAATCCGTGTCGGCGGTGATCGCCGCTGATCTTGCACGCAGCGGCTTGTTCAAAATGGTGGATACGGCAGGCGCCAAGCCGCAGTACGAGGCGGAGCAGGTGGACTACGCCATGTGGCGCGGGCGCGGCGCGGATGCTGTGGTGATCGGCAGTGTTGCAGCTACAGCAGATGGCCGCTACGAAGTGCGCTTTCGTTTAATGGACGCTACCCAGCAGACGCAGATCACAGGGTTATCTTACGTGGCCTCGGCGGCGCAACTGCGGCTGACCGCACACAAAATTGCGGATGCCATTTATGAAAAGCTTGCGGGTGAACCGGGCGCGTTTGCCACGCGCATCGCCTATGTGGTGCGTCGGCCAGGCAAGCGCTTTGAACTGCACGTAGCCGATGCCGATGGCTTTGCGCCACAGACCATACTGGCGTCGAACGAACCGATCATTTCGCCCAAGTGGTCGCCAGATGGTTCGCGGCTGGCGTATGTTTCATTCGAGCAGAAAAAGCCGGTGGTGTATGTGCAATCCATCGCCACCGGCACGCGCCTGGCGGTGGCGAATTTCTTTGGCAGCAACAGCGCACCCGCATGGTCGCCCGATGGTCGGCGGCTGGCAGTGGTGTTGTCGCGTGATGGCGGTTCGCAGATGAATCTGATCAACGCCGACGGTACGGGGCAACCGCTACGGCTCGCAGCCAGCGCTTCCATAGACACTGAACCTAATTTTTCACCCGACGGCAGCGCCATACTGTTTACCTCTGATCGCGGTGGCACGCCGCAAATCTATCGCATCCCGGTGAGCGGCGGCGCGGTGCAGCGCGTCACGTTTGAAGGCTTTTACAACATTTCGGCACGGCACAGTCCTGATGGCAGAACCTTCACCTATATTCATCGTTGCGGTGGTCGCTTCAGTGTGGCGGTGCAGGATTTTGCCTCGCGCCAGTTGCAGGTATTGACTGAGGGCGCAGTGGATCAATCGCCGGTTTTTTCACCTAACGGCCGCATGATCCTCTACGCGAGCGAGGTAGGGGGGCGTGGTATATTAGCTGCCGTTTCCAGCGATGGTCGGGTGAAGCAACGGTTTACAGAAAGCGCAGGCGATATCCGGGAACCTGCGTGGGGGCCGATTGTCAGTAAATAGGTCAGTCAGTAGATCATTAAGTAACGTGCGCTGCGGCTGAACATAAACGAGGGGATGGAAAATGAAAAAATTGATATCGGGATTGACGGTTACTTTGCTGGCTTTGCTGATGGGTGCTTGCAGCAGCACGCCCTCCAAAGAGCAGGAAGGCGCGCCGGTTGTCGATGCCGTGCAAAGACCGATCACGACACCTAAGCAGCCACCGGTGCAGGTGGTACAGAGCCCTGTGACGCCGGCAGTGATTGAGCCGCCCACGCAATTGACGGGCCCGGCGTCGCTGAAAGACCCGAAAAATATTTTGTCCAAGCGCGTCATTTACTTTGACTACGACAGCAATCTGGTGAAAGAGGAATTCCGCCCGTTGGTGGCGGCGCACGCCAAATACGTTTCGCAGGACCCCAAGGCTAAAATGATTATTCAGGGCAATACCGATGAACGCGGCGGGCGTGAATACAATCTGGCGCTGGGCCAGCGCCGTGCCGATTCGGTGAAGCAGATGATGTCTGTGCTTGGCGCTGAAGGCGCGCGTGTGGAGACCGTCAGTTTTGGTCAGGAAAAGCCGCGCGTCGAGGGCCGCACCGAGGAGGCCTTTGCCCAAAACCGCCGGGCGGAAATTGTCTACTCGACTGACTAGAATCGTTGGCTGAATCGTGAGGTGCAGCAATATTCTTCGGGGTGTGTGTAGTCTGGTGGCTTCGATGCTGTGCATGGCCGTTGTCGCCGGCTTTCCTGCACGTGCCGCATTGTTCGACGACGATATTGCGCGCAAAGGGGTCGCCGATCAGGCCCGGCGCCTCGATGATTACAAAGTGCAAACCGATACCATGGCCGGGCGCCTCGGCAAAATCGAAGAAGCCCTGCGCGGTACGCAGAACACCCAGCAATCGATGCTGGAGCTGGTGAATCAAATCGAGTTGCTCAAGCGCGAAATTCAAAGTCTGCGCGGGCAGATCGAGGTAGTGAACAACGGTGTTGAAAGCAACGCCAAACGCCAGCGCGATATGTATGTAGATCTGGATACCCGCATACGTCGTCTTGAGCCAGGTGCAACTGCACCCACCGGCGCGCCACCCGATGCCACGTCACCTGCCGCTGCCACACCGCCTGCTGCTGCTGCTGCTGCGGGGGCCACGTCGGCAGACGAAACCCGTGTCTATGAAGCCGCGCAACAGCAGCGGCGCATCGGCAATTACAAAGGCGCGATAACGTCATTTCAGTCGTTTTTGAGTCAGTATCCGAAAAGCGCGCTGGCGCATCGCGCGCAATACTGGGTGGGTGATTCGTATTTCAATACGCGTGATTACAGAAATGCCATTGCCAGCCAGCAAAAGCTGATTGCAGCCTACCCCGACAGCGCATCCGCGCCCGACGCCATGCTTAACATTGCCAGCTCGCAATCCGAGCTGGGTGAAAACGCCGCCGCGCGCAAGACAATGGATGCGCTGGTGCAGCGTTATCCCGGTAGTGAGGCCGCTGACAAGGCCAAACGGCGGCTGGCGACACTCAAGTAGTAAAATTCCAAAGTTGATTTTATCGTGCGTAATGCGCACGCTTTCCGCATGAAAACCGCAGTCGTGTTGCTTTCCGGCGGACTTGATTCCGCCACCGTCCTGGCGCTTGCACGCGAGCAAGGCTACCGATGTCATTGCCTGTCGATGGATTATGGGCAGCGCCATCGTGCCGAGTTGGCTGCCGCAGCGCGCGTAGCCAAAGCCCTGGGCGCTGCACACCATCGCGTGGTTAAAATTGATCTGGGCGGTTTTGGCGGCTCTGCATTAACTGATGCCAACATCTCCGTGCCGACCAGCGGTGTGGCACCCGGCATTCCCGTAACTTATGTCCCCGCGCGCAACACCATTTTGCTGTCGTTTGCGCTGGCGAACGCGGAAGTCTGTGGCGCGAATGACATTTTTTTCGGTGCGAACGCCGTGGATTATTCCGGCTACCCGGATTGTCGGCCCGATTACGTCACGGCGTATGAGTCGATGGCAAATCTGGCCACGCGCGCAGCGGTGGAGGGCCAGCGCTTGACCATACACACGCCGATCATTGCGCTGTCCAAAGCGGACATTATTCGCAAAGGTGTAGCGCTGGGTGTTGATTACGCGATGACGGTTTCGTGTTATCAGGCGACGGATAGTGGCTTGGCCTGCGGACAATGTGATGCCTGCCGATTGCGGCGCACCGGGTTTGAGCAGGCGGGCTTGCGTGATCCGACTCGCTATAAATAATCAATAAAAACAAATAGTTACGATATACTGTTATTTTCGCCCAACAATCTGCCGTATGGAATTCACCGTTCATCATCAAGTGCTCGCCAGTGTGTTCGCCATTGCCGTGATCATGGGTGCCGTGGTTAATAAAACCCATTTTTGCACTATGGGCGCGGTGTCTGATTGGATAAACATCGGTGACACGGGTCGCATGCGCGCATGGGTGTTCGCCATGGTGGTGGCGTTGCTCGGCGTGATTGCATTGGAATTCAGCGGGACCGTCAATCTGTCAGGCGAAACGTTTCCGCCATATCGCAGCAGTAATTTCGCCTGGCCGCGTTATGTGCTGGGCGGCTTGCTTTTTGGCCTGGGCATGGTGCTCGCCAGCGGTTGCGGCAACAAAACTTTGGTGCGTGTGGGCAGCGGCAATCTGAAATCCCTCGTTGTACTGTTGATTGGCATGGTGGCGTCGTACCTGATGCTGTGGTCGCCGCTCTATGAAAAAGCCTTTTTGCCGTGGCTGCAACCGGCTACGATTAA
Organism: Betaproteobacteria bacterium; assembly: GCA_947486575.1. Taxonomy (GTDB): domain Bacteria; phylum Pseudomonadota; class Gammaproteobacteria; order Burkholderiales; family SG8-41; genus UBA5216. The sequence continues at coordinate 39,829 of CANKUB010000014.1, forward strand.
TCTGGCGCGCTACGGTATGCCCACGCAACAGGCTGGCGACGTGATTGCTGGTTTGCTCGGTCAGGCATCGTCGAAAACCAACAACATGGCGGTAGCGCTGATGTTTGCGGCAGGTATGTTAATTTTTGTATTCAGATCAAAAGATTTTCGCTCGAGCTTCGATAACATTTTAGGTGGCGCTGTTGTGGGTCTTGCCATCGTCGCAGGCTGGTATCTCACTGGCGGGCCGCTGGGCCAATCGTGGAAGGACTATGCGGAGATGGCAACCGACATTCCCAGCCGCGTGCAAGTGCAGTCGTACACCTTCGTCAGCCCCATGGGCGACACCGTGCGCTATCTGCTCGACCCGGCGAAATTTTCACTCATCAACTTTGGCGTAGTGGCGCTGGTGGGCGTGATCGCAGGCTCATTTATTTATGCCGTGATTACAAAGACTTTTCGCGTCGAATGGTTCGCATCTGCGGGTGATTTTGTCAATCACGCCATCGGCGGTGCGCTGATGGGCATCGGCGGCGTGCTGGCCATGGGCTGCACGGTGGGCCAGGCGATTACGGGCATGTCCACGCTCGCTATCGGCTCCATGCTGACATTCGCAGCTATCGTGGCTGGTGCCGTAGCCACCATGAAATACCAATACTGGCGCATGATGCGTGAGCCGTAGCGGGAAATCGTAAATATCCGCAACCTTTAGCGACAACATTGGTTGACCCGCCCCCTCATGGGCGGTAGAATTCGCCCCTTTTTGAGGTACGGGCGGTTAGCTCAGCCGGTAGAGCAGCGGACTTTTAATCCGTTGGTCGCGAGTTCGAATCTCGCACCGCCTACCAGATTTATCAAGGGGTTAGCTTAACGGCTAGCCCCTTGTTCTTTTGCGCGCAGTGAATACATGGGCGATGGCCGATGGTTAAGGCGTTGCTACCAGGCCTAACGACCTTTCTGCGTTAGGCGCAGCCGCTGTCAGGTCTTGCCGTGATCATCTGAGACATTCCCTGCATTGACACATTGCAGCCGCTTGCCGATGCAACGCTGCGTCGCGCGCGCCACTGGCCTATCTGGCGATTTCCCACTTGATATCACGAAGAATCATTTCCGGCGGGAGCGAATTGTGAAATATTTTCTTGCTGGTTCCACCAAGCATTGTCCGTTGCAGTGTCAAATCCGGTGGTGCGCCCACACCAGACGGATACACGCCCTATAATGTTATGCAACAGGAAACAGGGAGTCATCACGCACATGTCAGCGAACAGAAATCTTGGCACTACAGCCGTTTTGGCCGAGTGGGCCGCCGCCTACCGCCTTGAAGATGCGCCGGATGCCGTAGTCGAGCGCATGAAGGCGCTGGTGCTGGATTTTCTGCGCGTGGTGGCGGTGGGTGCGCGCTTGCCGTGGAGCCGATCCACGCGTGTGCTGGCGCTGCAATTGGGCGGCAAAGCCGAATGTTCGCTGGTGTTGTGCGGTAGCCGCATCGATGCTGCGCGCGCGGCATTTGTGAACGGCGCATATGCCCATGCCTGCGATCTTGACGACACGCATGTGGGATCGATGCATCACGCCGGCGCATCCATATTGCCCGCAGTGCTGGCCATGGCGGAACGTGAAAATGCCAGTGGCCGCGCCTTGCTTGAAGCAGCAATTATTGGCTATGAAGCGTCGTTGCGCATCGGGCTGGCCACGCAACCTGCGCTATTTCAGCGGGGTTTTATGGCCACACCAACCTGCGGCGCGATGGGCGCAGCGCTGGCGGCGGGCAAGCTGCTGAAATTCAACGCCACCGACATGGCGGGCGCTCTGGGTGCTGCTGGCGCCTACGCGGGCGGTCTTGCGCAATTTTATTTATCCGGGGGTGTGACCAAGCGACTGAACGGCGCGCGGGGCGCCGAGTCGGGTGTAATGGCAGCGTTGCTGACGCAGGCGGGCATTTGGGGGCCGCGTGACATACTCGAAGGCGAGGCTGGATTTTTTCATGCGTTTTCAGGCAATGCCAAGCCGGAAAAAATTACCGGTGATCTGGGGCGCGGCTATCGTTTGATGGAAGTCAGCACCAAAATCCACGCGGGCGCGGGACGTTTGCAGGCAACGGTGGATGCCGGGTTGTCGCTCGGCGCGCAGCATGGGCTGGCCGCAGAACAGATTGTCGAATGCGAAGTGGGTATACCGAAGGTGGTGCAGGGGCGTCTCACGCAACTTGATCCGCCAGATCTGCAAAGTGCGCAACTGAGCATACCCTTCAGTCTGGCGATGGCATTGGCACTGGGCCGCACCCGTGGTGCGCAGGCCGCACTGCGGCGTGAAGACTACGAAACCGCGCTGGTGGATGCCGATATTCGCGCGCTGTCCAATCGAACGCGGTGCGTGCTCGATGCCGAGATCGAAGCAGGCACCAACACCGAAGAGGTGCCCTCACGTGTGAGCATCACGCTGGCGGATGGGCGCAAGTTCGTCGTGCATGAGCCGCACCCGCGTGGCAGCCCGCACCGGCGCATGACGTGGGACGAGCTGTCTGCGCTGTTCAAGGATACCGTTGCCGACGCGCTGCCAGCGGCGACACTGAATAGAGTGCTGGACCTGGTGGCGGGGCTGGATCGTGATACCCAGCCTCGCGAAATAATGGGGGCATTTGTCGCCGCACCGGGCTGGCTGGAACTAGATCGTTAATCATTCAATGGGGAGAAGACAATGAAAAAGCAGATAGCCGTGCTGAGCACCGGCGCCATTGGCAGCAGTATCGGCGCTGATCTTTCAAACGCTGCACCTGCTGGCTACAACGTGTGTCTGGTTGACCAGTGGCCCGCGCATGTGGAAGCGATGAAGACCAATGGCCTGCATGTGAAGATGCCCGATTCGGAATTGCATACCAAGGTTGAGGCGTATCACCTGTGTGAGCTGTCGTCGTTGAAACGCCAGTTCGATATCGTATTTCTCACCGCGAAGTCGCACGATACGCGCTGGCTGTGCGAATTTATCAAGCCGTATCTCAAGCATGATGGCGTGATCGTTGGTGCGCAAAACGGCATGAACAACGCCGACATCATCGATATTCTCGGCCGGCCGCGCCTTATGGGGTGCGTGCTGGAATTGTCGGCGGAAGTGTTTACGCCCGGCCATGTGCAGCGCAATACCGATCCGGCGCATACCTGGTTCGGTCTCGGTGAACTGGATGGTGGCGTGACACCGCGCATCACCGAGATTGAACGGCTGATGAAGCACGCTGGCAAGATCACCATCACTGACAACATCGAAGGCGCCAAGTGGACCAAACTGGTGAACAGCTCGATGATACTCGCGCCATTCGGCGCGCTGGGCTTGTCGTCGTGGCAGGCCGTGGAGATACCCGAGGTCGTCAACCTGTGCGCAAAGCTCGCGTCCGAAACCATGCGCGTAGGTGCCGCGCACGGCTACCAAATAGAAGCGATTTTTGGATTGAGCCCGGAAGAGTTCATGGGGCCCGAAGAAAAGATTATCGATAAGCTGCTGTATACGATACTCGGTCACATGGGCAAAAAAGGCTCACGTACGGCGCGCGGCGTGGTGTTTCAGGATTTTCTGAAGGGCCGTCGCACCGAAGCAGATTATTTGAATGGTCATATCGCGCGCAGGGGCCGCGAAAAAAATATCGCCACACCCGCCAACGATGCCATCGTTGAACTGTGCCGACGCATCGAACGCGGTGAATTGAAGCCCGACAAATCGAATATCGAGATCATGGTGCAGATCATGAATCAGTCTGTCGCAAAATGAAATTCCTTTTTAAAACATATACTTACGTTATATCGGCATTTGTGTCACTGGCGCTGCATGGTGCGCACGCGCAAACCAGCGTGCCGTATCCCACGCGTGCGTTGCGGCTGGTGGTGCCGTATTTCACCGGCGGCACGCCCGATCTGCAGGGGCGCGCGCTGGCGGAGCATCTGCGCACGCGGCTCGGCCAATCGGTGGTGGTGGATAACCGCCCCGGCGCCAACGGCAGCATTGGCGTGGGCATCGTGGCGCGCGCGCCCGCCGATGGCCACACGCTGTTGATCGCGCCGGTGGGGCCGTGGGTGGTGAATGCGTATCTGTATAAACTGCCATACGATTTACGCAATGATATTGCGCCGGTGATTCAGGTGTCGTCGGTGCCCGCGATTCTGGCGGTGCATCCGAGCGTTCCAGCGAACTCGGTGAAAGAATTGATCGCGGTGGCAAGGCAAAAGCCAGGTGAACTCAACTACGCCTCGGCCGGCATCGGCGGCTTCGGCCACACCTCCGGCGTGCTGTTTTGCATCATGACCGGAGTCACCATGACGCATGTGCCGCATAAGGGCGCGGTGGGCGTGTTGACGGATCTCGCGGGCGGGCACGTACAGGTGTCGTTCAACGTGTCGTCGAGCACCCTGCCGTTTGTCAAAAGCGGCCGCGTGCGGGCGCTGGCCACCACCGGCAAGAAGCGCTTTGAGCATCTGCCCGATCTGCCCACGGTGGCTGAGACGGTGCCCGGCTATGAAAACCAAACCTGGAACGGCGTCGGCGTGCCCGCCCGTACACCGCCAGCCGTCATCGAACGGCTGAACCGTGAACTTGCCGCGAGTTTGCAGACGGCAGAGATGAAAGAGACCGCGCGCATCGAGGCTTACAGCATCATCGGCGGCACAACGGCGCAGTTTGCCGAACACCTGCGAGCGGAACATGCCAAGTTCGCCAGACTGGTGAAGGATGCGGGCATCAAGGGTGTGGATTGATGGCACATCACTTTTACCCGGCTTGCGTGGCCGCCTCGGTTTGGGCGCTGGCGTTCCCTAGTGCGCTGCATGCGCAGGTTGCCGCACCCGGATCGGGGCAGGCCTACCCATCTAAAAACGTACGCATCATTGTGCCCTTCACCCCGGGCGGTGGCACCGATTTCATCGCTCGACTCATCGGCGCAAAGCTGTCGGCAACGTGGGGCCAGCAATTCGTGGTCGAAAACCGTGTGGGCGCGGGCAGTACGCTGGGCAGTGAAGTCGCCCTGCGATCGCCGCCTGATGGCTACACGTTGTTGCTGACATCGGGCAGCTATACCGCATCGCCCGCGATGTACAAGCTGCGTTACGACCCGATCAAGGACATGACGCCAATCATTCAGCCAGACGATGGGCCGTTTATCCTCGCGTTGCATCCGTCGCTGCCCGTGCGCAGTGTCAAACAATTGGTGGCGCTGGCAAAGTCGCAACCGGCACAAATCAATTATGCGACCAGCGGGCAGGGCAGTATTTCGCACCTGTCGACAGAGCTGTTTTCGATGCTGGCCGGCATTCAGCTGACGCATGTGCCCTACAAAGGCAACGGCCAGTCAATTTCCGACACAATCGCGGGGCAAACCCAAATGCTGTTTGCCGCCATCGCTGCGGCAATTCCGCATGTGAAGTCTGGTCGGCTGCGTGCCATTGCCGCCACCTCGGCCACGCGCGTGCCTGCCTTGTCAGAAGTTCCGACGGTTATCGAAGCGGGCTACCGTTTTGAAGTCAGCAACTGGCATGGTTTGATGGGGCCGCGCGGGTTGCCACCGGCCATCGTCGAAAAGCTCAACAGCGAAATTAACAAGATCGTCAAAGACCCGGAGTTCGTGCAACGTATCGCCAGCGACGGGTTGGTGCCCGCGGGCGGCCCGCCGGAAAGGCTGCTGAAGTTGTTAAACGAAGAAATTGCCAATTGGTCGAAGGTCGCGGCGCGAGCCGGGCTTAAAGTTCAATAAGAGAACATCATGACAATAAAACGTGGCGTGGGATGTGTGTTGATGTTGCTGGCAGCAGGAGTTGGCGCGCAGACCTACCCGCAACGTCCGGTGCGCATGGTGGTGGCCGTGGTCGCAGGCGGCAGCACCGATATCATGGCGCGGTTGGTCGGCGCAAAACTCGGCGAGCGCATCGGCCAGCAGGTGGTGATTGACAACCGGCCCGGCGGCAGCAGCATCATTGGCTCCGATATCGTGGCCAAGGCGCAACCCGACGGGCATACGTTGCTGATGGCATCGGGTTCGTTTGGCACTATCAGCAGCCTGTTTAAAAAACTGCCGTTTGATATTGAAAAAGACCTGGCGCCGGTGTGTTTCATCGGCACCTCGCCCTATGTGCTGGTGGTGCAACCCACTTTGCCGATCAAAACGGTGGCGGATTTGATCAGCTATGGCAAAGCCAATCCGGGCAAGCTCAACTACGCAGGTTCCACCCCAGGATCATTGCAACGACTCGCCGGAGAACTGCTCAAACGCACGGCGGGTTTCGACATGACTTATGTTCCCTACAAGGGCACGGGACAGTTGATGCCCGATCTGCTCGGCGGGCGCTTGCATGTGGCGTTCGACAACGTGTTGATACTTACGCCGTATATCCGCAGTAATACGCTGCGCGGAATCGGTGTCACCAGCGCAAAACGTTCTGTTTTGTTTCCTGAATTGCCGACTATTGGCGAAGCTGGCGTACCAGGCTTTCACGCGGTGGGCTGGTTCGGCGTGTTTTCAACAGGCAAGACACCTGCTGCGGTGGTGGATAAACTGAACACGGCGCTGGTCGCAGTAATGAAAGAACCAGACATGCGCGACCGCCTAATCGCCCAGGGCGCTGAGCCACTGGGTGGGTCACCCGAGGACTTGCGCAAATATCTCGCGGGTGAAATCAGCAAGTGGGGTAAGGTGATACGGGAGGCAGGGATTAAGGCGGATTGATGTAGCGTTTGACGGTACCCCGGGTGGGGGATAGATTGCGGGTTGGTGAAAATGTTAAGAAAGCCTGTACCCTATGCGCAATGGCATCGACATACTTCGCAAAACAACTTTCTGCCCGGCTGTCGCAATGGCCGCCGCCGTTTGCTGGTGCGCGACCGACGTGCACGCGCAGGGCGCCGCCAGCGGCCCGGCGCAGGGCTACCCCAGCAAGCCCGTGCGCTACGTGGTGCCATTCGGTGCAGGCGCCTCGCCCGACATCGTCGCGCGTCTACTGGGTGACCGGCTCACGCGGCGCTGGGGCCAGCAGGTCATCGTCGAGAACCGGGTAGGCGTCGCCGGTGTTCTCGGCGCGGCATTCGTCGCCAAGTCGGTGCCCGATGGATACACACTGCTTCAGTGCAATATCGCTTCGAGCGCGATCTCCCTGTCGCTCTATGCCAATGTGCCGTACGATCAGATGCGCGATTTCGCGCCGATCACGCGCATCGGCACCACGCCCAATGTCCTCACCGCGCACCCATCGGTGCCGATACGATCGATCCGCGAGTTTATTACCTACGCCAAGGCGTACCCCGGCAAGCTTAGTTACTCGGCAGGACTGCCCGGTGAGTCGCCCCAGCTGTCGATGGAATTGCTCAAAATGGTGGTAAAGATCGATGTCGCGCATATTCCCTACAAAGTCGCAGCGCAGGGGGTTGCCGATACCATCGGCGGCCAGATTCCGTTCAATATTTCGAATCTCCCCGCCATGGTGGGCACGGTTCAAAGTGGACGCTTGAGAGGACTCGCGGTTACGGCCGCAAAGCGAGCCGCCCTGTTGCCCGCGGTGCCGACGATGCGGGAATCCGGGGTTTTAGACTACGAGGTCAATTCCTGGTACGGCGTATGCGCGCCGACCGCCACGCCAGCACCCGTGCTCGACAAGCTGTATCAGGATTTCACCGCTGTGCTGCGCTTGCCCGACGTTCAGCAGCGGCTGGCCGAATTGGCGATAGACACCGCGCCGAAGAATCCTGAGGAGTTCAGTCAGTTCATCCGCGACGAAATTTTGCGCTGGGCAAAGGTAATCAAGGACGCAGGTATTCCGCTACTGTAACCGGGGAGAGGGCGATGTTTAAAATAATTGCGGTGGCTGGTGTACTGGTGCTGATGGCGCAGGCCGCGTTCGCAGCCGACGTTTGGCCGACACGGCCGATCCGGCTGGTGGTGCCCTTTTCAGCCGGCGGCAGCACGGACCTCACAGCCCGCGTCATCGCGGAGGGCCTGCGGCCGGTGCTGGGCCAGACCGCGCTGGTGGACAACCGCCCCGGCGCGGCCGGCAATATTGCGGCGGAACTGGTGGCCAAAGCCACGCCCGACGGCTACACCTATCTGGTGTCCGGCGCGACCATGGCGGCCAACATGAGCCTGTACCGCAATCTGCGCTACGACTTCATGCGCGACTTCGCCCACGTATCACAGACGTTTTCGTCTTCCAACGTGCTGGTGGTCAGCCCCAGCCTGCCAGTCTCCAACCTCGCCGAATTTATCGCTGTTGTAAAAAGTGGCCAGCCACCGGTGAATTACGGTACCGCCGGGCACGGCTCGTCGCAGCATCTCGCCGGGGCCCTGTTCAACCACATGGTCGGCGGCAAAATGGTGCACATCACCTACAAGGGTGGCGCCCCCGCAGCCATAGCATTGCTCGCTGGTGAGATTCAAGCCATCTTCGCACCGATTATCGAAGCACTACCGCACATACGCTCAGGCGCGATCAAAGCGCTGGCCCTCGGTGGCCGCAAACGTTCACCGCTGCTGCCCGGCGTGCCGCCCATCAGCGATTTGGTACCCGGCTATGAAACGGCGTCCTGGGGCGGTATATCTGCGCCAGCCAACACACCGCCCGCTATTGTGAACAAACTGAACGCGGCGCTGGCGAAGGTGCTGACGCAGCCAGCAGTCAAGACGCACATGGCCGAGGCGGACAAAGAACCGGTGGGCGGTTCGCCCGCAGAATTCCGCCAGTTCATCCTCGCCGATATCGAACGGCTCAAGATGCAAGTCAAAATTTCCGGCGCTGCGGTTGATTAAGACACCGGCTGCGAGTGCAGCGGTAGTGTGTAGCCACTTGGCGGTGGGCGATGGGAATTTCGGTCGAGTGACTTTCTGACGTACTCGCTGGCCACGGCGGTTGAGCGTCGGCGAAGGTGATGATTCAGGGCGACTTGGGTGCGATTTGCCGGTTAGGGTGACGTAATGGCCATGGAGCGAGGGGGCCCTGCTGTTTGTAGTGTCTCTGACGAAATGGAAGGCAAGGACGAGATGACAAAGGCGTCTATTAGTTTGCAGGACCTGAGAGGGAGACTATACGTCAAGGCGAAGGCTGACACGCTTTGGCGGTTCCGGGAGTGGCTGTATGAAACCGTCGGCCTGTTCAACGGCTATCGGGTTCGGCGCGCCACGCCGAAAGGAACACCAGCATGATAGGTCTCATAAGCTTTGGGGCGAAGCAAACAGGAGAGCGCAGTGCGGGAAATCCGCCCGCTGCGTTCGACGTGGCGGGGGCTGGAAACGTGGCATGGTTGAGATATTGTGGCACTCGCAAACGAAAGGGCGAGACTACAGTGAACACAAACATCAACCTACACCAACGCGCCAGTCCTCGACCCTACCGATGAGCGGGATGTGGAAACGGGGTTATGGTGAGGGCACTCGGGCACCGCCAAACGAAAGGGGCGGCAACAGACAAACTAAACCTACCGCTACCGCGCCACATCTCGACTCTACCGATTTGAAGCATTCAGATTTCCCGATTGCAGTCGTCCACTGCCCGTAAGGTGTAGCCAGAACTTCTGCAATTACTGATCGGCAACGCTGCGGCTATTCGCCCGCGTTGCCTTGCGCGGCCTTCTCCATAATGCAGACCAACTGTGCGCGCACGCGTGACGCCGTGCGAGAATTCACCCTCGATTCCCCACGAACTTCCCAGATCAATATGAGCGACTTCACCAGACTGTTCAATCCACGCGGCGTGGCCATCGTCGGCGCTACTGAAGACACTATCCGCGCTGGCGGCCAGGCGCTGGAGGCGATTACGCGCAATGGGTTTACTGGCGGGATTTTCCCGGTGAATCCGAATTACGATACGCTGATGAAGCTGCGTTGTTACAAGAGCCTCGCCGATATCGATCAGCCGTGCGATGTGGCGGTGGTTGCCATCCCGGCTAGGCACGTGCCGGGCATTATTGAGCAATGTGGCGCCAAGGGTATTCCGTTTGCGGTGGTGCTGGGCGGTGGCTTTCGAGAGACCGGCCCTGAAGGTGTGGCGAATGAGGAGCGCATGCTGGCTGCCGCGCGCAAGGGCGGCGTGCGCATCATTGGCCCTAACTGTCTGGGATTGGTTAACGTTCACAAGCGGGTGTATACCGGCTTCGGCAGCATTACCAAGCCGCCGATGCTGAAGCCCGGCGCCGTGTCGGCGGTGATCCAGAGCGGCGGTTTCGGTAACAGTGTGGTAATTCAGACCGGGGCTGCGCGCGTCGGCTTTCGCTATGTGGTGGCGAGCGGTAACGAAAGCGACATTCAGGCGCCGGAGTTGATCAATGCGTTTGTCGACGATCCGGAAACCAAGGTGATACTCGCGTATCTTGAAGGGGTAGCGGACGGTCGCGCACTGATGGCGGCAGCGCGGCGTGCGCTGGCAGTGGGCAAGCCAGTGATTATTTTGAAGGCTGGCAATACACAGCAGGGGCAGCGTGCAGCCGCGTCGCACACAGCCAATCTCACCAGCAGTTACGATATTTTTCGCGCGGCGTTCAAACAATGCGGCGTGATCGAAGTCACCGACACGCACGAGGCCGGCGATTACGCGCAGTGTTTTGCCTCGGGGCGGCAGGCGCGCGGGCGCAACGTGGTGGTGATGGGCGGTTCGGGCGGTTCCGCCGTGGGGTTCGCCGATGCAGCCGATGAAATGGGGCTGAAGCTCGTCCCGCTTTCTGCCAAGACCATGGCCGTTTTGAACGAGTGCCTGCCCAACGTGGCGTCACTGGAGAATCCCGTCGATTATGCTGCGGGCTTTATCAGCGACAAGAACATGCCGCGTTATCAGCGCGCTCTCGATGCCGTGCTCGCGGACCCTGATGTGCATCAGGTCGGCATGCTGTTCGCCACCACTACAGGCCGCACCATGCTCCATGGCGTCAACGGGGTGGTGGAGGCAATGAAGCACACCGACAAGCCGATATTGGCGTTTTGTTCAGTCCCGTACGAGGCGGGGCCTGAAGGTTTCGATCTCATCGCTGAACATGGCATCCCCATGCAGCCATCGCCGCGCCGCGTGGCATATGCCATGGGCAGGCTCGCGGATTACTACGACACGCTGCAACAGCGCGACCGCATCTGCAATCCGCCACAGCCCAAGGCCCGTCCGCTGCCACTGCTGCCCGTAGGCGCCGCAACACTGGATGAGCACGAGAGCAAGAACGTGCTGCGGGCATTTGGCATTCCGGTGACACAAGACTTGTTGCTGGAGGTTGGTGCACCCGTACCTGCCGACGTGAATTTTCCGGTCGCAGTAAAAATCGCCTCTCGCGACATTGCGCATAAATCCGATATCGGTGGTGTGCGCTTGCACGTACAAGATAATATTCAATTAAAACAATCAGTTATTGAAGTTCTGGCCAATGCCAAGCGCGCCGCGCCCAAGGCGAACATCGCGGGCGTGCTGGTGTCGGAAATGGTCACTGACGGTCTCGAAACCATTGTCGGCGTGGTAAACGATGCCTGCTTTGGCCCGGTGGTGGTCTTTGGTCTCGGCGGCATCCTTGCCGAAACCATACGTGACGTCACTTACCGTGTGGCGCCGTTCGACAAAGTTGAGGCCCTCGGCATGGTGCGCGAAATTCGTGGTGCAAAATTGTTTGATGGCGTGCGCGGGCAACCCGCACGCGATGTGAATGCGCTCGCGGATTTGCTGGTGTCGGTATCGGACATGGCATGGCTGATGCGCGAACGCGTGGCCGAGATGGATATCAATCCGGTGCTGGTTCGTCCCGTTGGTAAGGGTGTGGTGGCAGCGGATGCGCTGGTCGTTTTGAAATAACGCGTGATTAAGCCAGTTGCTTACCCGTTTGCATGCTCCCCTGTAACCGCGTCTTGACGCTGGGATAGCCACTGCTCCATACTTTGTGTGGCAATAGAGGGCGTACGCCTGCAAGTCAAAAGGCGCCGACCAGCGTATTTCATGGTCAGGATCATCGTCACCAGTGCCGAAGTTGCTCAGCACACAACGCACGCCTAAAACAATCGCATTTCTTGCTGGAGGAGCTGTTCATGAAACGCTTATCAAAGTTTGTTGTCGGGTTGCTTGTTGCAGGGCTGGGTTTGTTTGGCTGCGCCATGCCGCCGGGACAACCGGGTGATGGCTGGATCACATTGCTGGATGGCACCGATTTAAATCACTGGAATCTAAATGGCAACGCCAATTGGCGGCTGCAGGATGGTGTTGCCGTAGCCGAAATCGGTGGCGGCCATCTGGTATCAAAAAACGCGTACGCCGACTTTCAATTGCGCGCCGAGTTCTGGGTGAATACGGAGGCCAACAGTGGCATTTTTATTCGCTGCGCTGATCCCAAGAAGATCACCGCTGAAAATTGCTACGAAGTGAATATTTTTGATACACGTCCAGACCCATCTTACGGCACTGGTGGTATTCCCAATTTCGCTGTAACCAAAGTGCCGGTCAAAGCGGGCGGCCAGTGGAACACCTATGAAATCACCGCCAAAGGATCGCAGTTGATCGTGGTGTTGAACGGCATTGAAACCGTCAACTTCCGCAATGATAAATTGGCCAAAGGCAATATCACGCTGCAGTACGGCGGTGGCGTGGTTAAATTTCGTAAAGTGCATATTAAGCCGCTGTAGGTTTACTAACCTTTAACTTCATGCCGCCTCGTGCGTGTCATGCACGCGGGGCGGAAAGCCGTCTGGAGCCGTTATGTTTACCCGCATTGATCATGTCATGATTTGCGTGCCTGACCTCACGCAAGGTATCGCGCAGTACGTCAGGATGGGCTTTAATATGCATGCGGGCGGCGAGCACCCTGGCAAGGGCACGCACAACGCCGTCGCGCTTAACAACGAAGATTACATCGAGCTGCTGGCGGTTCGTGATCCAGCGCAGTACGCGGCCTCCGGCAAAGCGGGCACGTGGAATACCGGCCTTACCGACTTTATCGCAGCGGGCGGCGGCATACGTTACATCGTTTTGCAAAGCGACGATCTCGCAGCAGAAGTCGTTGCCATGCGCAGTCGCGGTGTCGATGTCGGCGATGTCACCGACGGCAGCCGCTGCACGCCATCGGGGCAAATGCTGCAATGGAAATCGGCTGTGCTGGGGCCAAAGAATCCGCTGCCGATATTCTTTATTCAGCACATCACGCCGATGGTGGAACGCCGCAAGCAAGTGTCTACCGGTAATCATCCGAACGGCGTCTACACGCTTGAACGCACTTATATCGTTGCAAACGATGCCGAGACCACCGCAGCGACTTACGCCAAAGTGCTGGGCATGCCGCAACCAAAAACCGTGAAGGGCACGGTGATCATGTCAAACATGGTCGTGTTCCAGATCGGCGCGCATGGATTGGGTATTGTGCAGCCGTATGCGGCAGGTCCCGCAGCCGATGCACTGGAGCGGCGTGGTCCCGGCCCGTTTCAGGCTTTGTATCGTACCACCAGCATGGGCGCAGCCGCCCGCTGGATGCAGGAACACGACCTGCCGCCGCCTGCGCGCGGTGTGCGCAATACCGGCGAACAGGCCATGCTGATGACACCACCCGATACCTTTGGGGCGTATATTGGCTTTGTAGGGCCGGAATAGTGGTGGGCCGTAGTCCGGCGCAGGTGCCGGGTATTGCGGGCTGAGCCTGCTGATTTGGCGGGAGGATATGACAATGAAAATGAATATGAAACTTCCTCAGCGTATCGTGAGCGTAATCTTGTTGGGCGTCAGCCATTCGGCTTTTTGTGCCGATGCGTGGCCATCGCGCTCGATTCGCTTTATTGTCCCCTATCCGCCAGGCGGTCCGACTGACCTGATGGCGCGTTCAATGTCAGGGCGGCTAACCGAGGCGCTGGGCCAGGCAGTGGTCGTCGATAACCGTGCGGGTGCGGGCGGCAACGTCGGTGCAGAGGTGGCTGCCAAATCGCCAGCCGACGGTTACACCCTGCTGATGGGCGCGATCAGCACGCACAGTATCAACGCCAGCCTCTACCGCAAGCTGCCGTTCGATCCGGTGAAAGATTTTGTGCCGATTACGCAGGCGTCGATTATTCCGCTGGTTATCAATGCGCACCCTTCGCTGCCGGTGCTAACGGTGAAAGACCTCATCGCGCTGGCCAAAAAGAATCCGGGCCAGTTGTCGTATGGCTCGTCGGGCAACGGCGGCGGCACGCATCTCGCTGGCGAACTATTTAAAACGATGACCGGCACCGACCTGCAGCACGTGCCGTACAAGGGGCTAAACCCGGCAACTATCGATGTCATGGGCGGCAATATTCCGTTGGTGTTCAATGACCTCACCACGGCTATCCAGCCGTACAAAGCGGGACGAGTCAAAATACTCGGTGTATCCACAGCCAGGCGTGTGCAGCAGATTCCTGAAGTGGCCACCATCGCGGAATCCGTGCCCGGCTATGAGGCGCATACCTGGTTCGGCGTGTTGGCGCCGACGGGCACGCCGCAAATAATTGTGGATCGCCTGAGCCGTGAATCGATGAAAATTCTGCAAAGTGATGAGATTAAAAAACGCTTTGCCGAAGTTGGCGCAGAGCCGGTGGGCGGTACGCCGCAACAGTTCGCCGCATTCATGGCCGCCGAAACGAGCAAGTGGGCCAAGGTCATCAAAGCGTCCGGCGCACGTGTTGATTAGCCGGGTCAGCACGAAGAGGCGATGCTTAAAATATAAATAAAAACAATTAGTTATGTATGGTCGTGGAGGTTCAAGCAATCACTCAACCGTTTGCATGCGCAACAGCCGCGCCGCTTCTTCCGCGCGCGCATCATCAATTTCACGCATCACGCCCGCAATATCAACCTCACCGGGTTCGCGCTCAAACGTGCCGGTGAGCTTGGCCTCGGTGGTTAGCTCGCCACGCTGATACAAATCCCAAATCTCCGGGCCAAAATCGGTGTGCAGCAGCTCTGGTGCAAAGCGCCCGAAAAAATCGCGCAGGTTGACTACATCGCGCAGCAGCATGCGTTGCGCGTGGTTGTTGCCGGCGGCATCCACTGCCTGTGGTAGATCGATAATCACCGGACCCTCGGCGCCCAGCAGAATGTTGAATTCCGACAGGTCGCCGTGCACCACGCCCGCGCACAACATGCGCACCACTTGCAGTAACAGCATCGCATGATGCGCGCGTGCCTGCTCCGGCGTGAACATCACATCGTTCAGGCGCGGCGCAGCTTCACCGTTTTCATCGGTGACCAGTTCCATCAGCAACACGCCATCCAGGAAATTGTGCGGCGCAGGCACCCGCACACCGGCAGCGGCGAGGCGGTACAGCGCATCCACTTCGGCGCTCTGCCACGCGGCTTCTTGTGATTCGCGGCCATACTTCGTGCCCTTGGCCATCGCGCGTGCCTGACGGCTGTTTTTGGTTTTGCGGTTCTCGGTGTAGTCGGCGGCTTGCCGAAAGCTGCGGTGCGCGGCCTCTTTGTAAACCTTGGCGCAAAGCGTATCGCCGCCGCAGCGCACGACGTAGACGGCGGCCTCTTTGCCACTCATCAGTTGCAGCACCACCGTGTCGATCAGACCTTCTTCGATCAGGGATTGCAGGCGTTTGGGTGGTTTCATAGCGGTATTGTACGCCATGTGTTGTGGGCCGATACCCTTGTGCGCTATAGATAATAGCCATATAAAACAATAACTTAGATAATTCTGCTGCGAGCAATTTCGCTGGCTGCACAGGCGGACACTTCGATGCGAAGGATTACCCTTCTATTTGACCCTGTCGCGCGGCGCGGCTACATTGACTGCGCGCAAAAAATTAAATCCCTTGCACAAGGAGCAGCACCGTGACAACGCTTGAAGTGGTGGGCCATTTATCGTTTGCGCTGGGCGCGGTGTCGTACTGGGTGCGTGACGAAATCTGGCTGCGCTCGCTGCTGATACTGTCGTTTGCGACCGGCCTCATCTATAACGCCCTGCCACCGGTAGGCCCACTGTGGCTGGTATTGTTCTGGCTTGCGGTTTACGTCGTCATCAACGTGTTCCGCATCTCCACCAAGCTGGCTGAAACCCGCAACGTCAAGTTGAATGAGGAAGAGGCCGAATTGCGCGAAACGGTGTTTCCGGAATTCACGCCAGTGGAGTTTGCCAAATTGATGCGCATCGGCACCTGGAAAAATGTGGCGGTTGGAACCACGCTGACAATCCAGGGTCAGCCGGTATCCGAAGTCATTGTTGTGCAAAGCGGTCATCTGTCAGTTGAGATAGATGGGCACAATGTACACACGCTTAACCCATCTTTAACATGATTTCGTCATAAGTGGTCTTTTTGGGCGATTATTAAACTGTAAGTCATTGATTCTAAACAACTCACGTTTTTGAGTCGTTTTGTTGTGCCATAATATTTTTCGTGGTCCAGTCTCCCCCCTTGCTTTTCGC